>JALYUK010000463.1 GCA_030853805.1 Actinomycetota bacterium
GCCGCCACGATCCACACCCTGATCGCGTTGATGGCCTCGACCGGGATCCGCACCGGCGAGGCCCTCGGACTCGACCTGACCAGTTTGGACCCTGCCGCCGGCACACTGCTAGTGACGGGCAAGTACGGCAAAACCCGCCTGTTGCCGCTGCACCCCAGCGTGCGCGCCGGGCTCATCAGCTACCTGGACGCCCGCGCCCGGCTGCTACCCGCCAGGGCCTGCCCGGCGCTCCTGATTTCCAGCACCGGTCGCCGGTTGCCACCCAGCACCGTGCACCCCACGTTCCGGGCCGTGGTCCACACCGCCGGGATCGACCCCGGCAGTGGCGCATGCCGGCCCCGGCTGCACGACCTGCGCCATACCTTCGCCGTCACGACCATGCTCGAGGCATACCGGTCCGGGGCCAACCCCGCCACCGTTCTACCAATCCTGGCGACCTGGCTCGGGCACGCTGACCCCGCCGACACCTACTGGTACCTGACCGGCACCAGCGAACTGCTCGCCGCCGCAGCCGGCCGGCTGGCCCACCACCAGCCAGCACCGGTGGCAATACCAGAGGGACCGGCGCGACGGGCGGGATCACGATGACCCTGCTCGCGCCGACCCTGCAGGCGTTCTTCACCACCCGCCTGATCGGTCAGGTCGGCGCCAGCCCACACACGATCGCCGCCTACCGCGACACCTGGCGGTTGCTGCTGGGTTACGTCGTGGCGACCACCGGTACCCCGGCGCACACCATCGACATCGGCCAGCTCGACGCCGACCTGATCGGCGGGTTCCTGAACCACCTGCAAGAGCAACGCGGAAACAGCATCGCCACCCGCAACGCCCGCCTGGCCGCCGTGCACTCACTGTTCACCTACGCCGCCGTGCAGCACCCCGAACACGCCGGATCGATCGCCCGGGTACTGGCCATCCCGGCCAAACGGCGCCAACGCCGCACCGACATCACCTACCTGACCGCACCCGAAGTCACCGCACTGCTGAACGCCCCTGACCACACGACCGTCGCCGGACGACGCGACCACGCCCTGATCCAGGTCGCGGTCACCACCGGACTGCGGGTCAGTGAGCTGACCGGGCTGCGCCGCAGCGACATCCACCTCGGCACCGGCGCCCACGTACTGGCCCACGGCAAGGGACGCAAGGACCGCATCACCCCGTTGGACCACCAGACCGTGACCATCTTGCACGACCAACTCACCGCACCAACAGCCACCGCCACAAGCGATGGGTTCGTGTTCACCACCCGCGGCGGCACCCGGCTCAGCCGTGACGCCGTCGCAGCGCGTCTGACCCTGCACGCCGCAACAGCCGCGACTTCCTGCCCGAGCCTGACCGGCAAAACCATCACCCCGCACGTCCTGCGGCACACCGCCGCGATGCGCCTGCTCGCCGCCGGCATCGACAGCACCGTCATCGCCCTGTGGCTCGGCCACGAAAGCATCAACACCACCCAGGTGTACCTCCACGCCGACCTCACCACGAAAGAAAACGCCCTAGATCGGACCACACCCACCGGTGCGACCCCCGGCCGCTACCACCCCGAAGACGACACCCTGCTCACCTTCCTTCAAAGCCTCTAATTATGCCGACCTCACCAGCCCGGCCACCGCCCCACCAGCCCCGGAACTGACAACATCGGCATAACCAGGACATCGTCATAAAAGGGGTCCATCACCGTGACCGCGTCGGGTAGTTACTCCGCGGCGGCGGTTTTGAAGCCGGTGAACCCGTCCATCGCCACGACCTGCACCGCGTCGCGCCACGCTTGGGGACGGGCGGCGAGCCAGGTTTTGAACGCTTGTTTGGAGCGGCCAGGGACCATGTCAAACAACCGTGACGGGCCCCTCCCATCCCGTACGGGTGTCAGGTCGATGATCACGGTCACGTACTTGTCTCCGCGGCGGGTGTGGCGCCACACGCTGGGGGTACCTCCCGCTTGAGAGCGCGGCGCGCGGGGGAATCATCGACACCGACCGCGCCCACGCCGTCGAACCGGGCCGCATCATCAATTAACACGTGTTGCCCTTCGGCCAGCACGGCCTCGTTCGCGGTGTTCCACGACACCCCCAGGCTGCTTTCCGCGACGTGAGAACAGTCAGGTGTTGGCACATCAGCGCCTCCAGCGCCCACCCCAACGCCCGGCGGGGCGATTTTGCCCGGGCTAGTGCGGCGAGGTCGGTGTTTTGGCGCCACACGTGCCCCCAGTCGCCGCACCGGTACCGGCGCACCCTCACTTCCAAGACCGTGGGGCGCCACCCGAACGGCTCGTGCACCCACTCCCGGGTCACCGTGTCCCGAGGCGTGCCCTGAGCGCCACCGGTGACACCAATCATCCGGATCAGCAACCTGGCAGGCCAGCACGGCCCGATCGGGCTCCAGCCGTTGCCCACACACCAGTAACCCGAGCTCATCAAGACCGGCAAACGTGCTCAGATCAGGGCAGGTGAAGGTAGCGTCCAACATGTCGAGGTCTTCCTGGTGGGTTGTGTGAGAACTCCCATCCTCGAAGGGCCTCGACCCCTACCCCGCCAGCGACGCGCCGGACAGCCCTACACCCTGATTTGTGAAAAGCCTTCAACCCGATAGGGGTCGGCGCGGCGGGTAGTGCTACTACGAGCAAGGCAGTCCCTTCTTGCGCCACGCCTCGCCATGATGATCGACGGGCCGCAGACCGAAAGAGTGCCACACCGATTCAGCTGGTGGGCAACCGCAAAGAGAGCTGCACGACGATCACTAGGACCGGTGTCTGGCCAGACACCGGTCCTAAAGGAATCGCCTAGTAGCCCAGAATGGCGCGTTGAACACGCGTCACCAACTACAACCACCCGACACCCCGTTCGCCCTAGCGTTGGCCCCTCGTGGTGCGAATCGTGACGGCGGGTGGCGTCATGTCTCTTCCAGAGAAGGACCGACCATCACTCCCGTCCGTCTGTACGAGAACAACCGGCGACTGTCTCGCACAGCCAGAACGCTCAACACAACCTCGTCCCCGACTCTACAATGTGGCGATCATGCTGACAGTCGCTAAGACTGCAGCGTCGCAAGCGACCGAGATTATTGGAGGTGCGATGACGATCGATCCCCTTAACATCGTAATCATTGGATTTGCGACCCTTGGATTCGCCGCCGCATTCGGTCTCCGCTACTTCCAACTTCGCGAGGATATCCGCGACCGACAGATCGATCGCGAAATTCGAATCCGCTCGCAAATGAATAAAGACAATTCGATTGAGAAGTCCAATTTGGGCGAGGTTCAATCTAACGACATCGTTAGATCTATATTGATTGAGTTGCGCCACTAAGGCAGGGAACTTGAGCGCCTTCAAAAAGGGGGCAGTCAACCCACTATTTCTTTACCCTACGACGATACCGTCACTGTGGACTCGGGTCACGCTGAAACGGCGGCGGACAGGAGTGAAGGCGGCAGCTCTCTTATTCGCGAGATTAAACATAGTCTCGGAACTCCACTATCACAGATCGATTCAGCTGTCTCGGTGCTCAGCAGCTCACCGAACATCTCGAGAGAGGAGCGCTTATCTCTTCTAGGCTTGAAAAAAAGTGTCGAATTCTGCAACGCTTACTTGGAGATCTTTAAACGCGCAGTCCTCCACGATAAGTTAACGTATGAGTTCGAGGGCATGTGGCACCGGTCATTGAGCCACGCCGTTCGCGAGGCGAGTGGCGACGTACCCGGCGCATCACTGAAACTTGCATTGCCGGATAAGATCGACAACTACAGCAATGCGTTTCTACTGTGCGTGCTACTAACTCTCATCGACAACGCTGCGGAGGCAGTCGAAGACTCTGATTATCACGACGTGACGGTTGATTTTGACTCCACTCCAGATCGGATAACGCTTCGCGTCGCCAATCACATCCCCGACCCGCCAAGCGATCAAATCTACCAACCTGGATATTCGACGAAGGTCGGCCATCAGGGAGTGGGTCTCGTCGTCGTCCGCCGCCTGCTCGCCGCTATCCAGACTGCCGCGGTCAATCATCGAATGGGTGGCGACCAGGTTGTGTTCGAGATTAACCTTCCAAGGAACCCGACGTGAACGTAGACTTGCAGGTACTGGTCGTTGACGACGATCGACAGTCGGCCGAGGAGTACTCGCGCCTTATTGAGCGGTCCACCGGGCTAGCCGTCCGTTTTACCGACGATGCAGATGAGGCGATTGACCTGATCCGCTCGAACCGAGTCTTCGTTGCGGTGCTCGATCAGAAGATGCCTGTTAGTGGAACAGAATTGTTCCATCGTATTCAGGCGGAGGATAACCTTCTGCGCGCCATTCTACTCACCGCCGAGGCGACTGACAAAGAGGTCGGTGAGGCGCTCAACCTTGGGTTCAAGAAGTATCTACAAAAGCAGAACGTCGTCAATGAACTTCCGAACGCCGTCTTGCATGAATATAACGAATATCAAAACGCTCTTTTGGCTACTGACATCATGCTCAACCGTCCGGTAGTGTACACGCGAAAGAAACATCGGTGGTCTACGAATCAGGTTCGTTATCGCGTTTTCAATGTTACGACCCTACACGAGGCGAAAGTCTTCGACGTCGACTGGCGGGAGGTGATCGCAATACAGGCCGGGCAAAAAGTGGTTGAAAAGATCGGAACGAGCCATGATCGATCGATTGTCGTCGAAGAGGCATCGGCTAGCAGTTTGAAGAGTGCGCTCGGTATCGACGGAAGGAAATTGGCCGGCTTGACGGCGCAGCTCGAAGGCTCGTTGACTGAAAGCGTCAAAGCGTACCGAGACGATCAACATCTCGGC
Source organism: Actinomycetota bacterium (assembly GCA_030853805.1). Classification (GTDB taxonomy): domain Bacteria; phylum Actinomycetota; class Actinomycetes; order Actinomycetales; family Dermatophilaceae; genus Allobranchiibius. The sequence continues at coordinate 4,787 of JALYUK010000463.1, forward strand.
TCAGAGCGAGGTCGAGCGCACTTTCGAGCTTCCGCCCGAGCCCGCCGACGTCACCGTGCTTCACGTTCGCGCGCGCCGCGTACAACAGGCTCCGGTATATCGGATCGTCCGTGTAGACCTCATGGGTCAGTGCGATTGTTGCAATCGGACGCACGTCGTGCCAATCGTTGTCCGCGTCTTGACGCGCAGTGTTGCGCTCCGGCACATCGACCAATTGAGCGACGGCAGTTCGGAGGTTGTTCCTCTGGGCGCGACACCGTCTTAGCCTCTGGGCGCGACACCGTCTCAGCCTCTGGGAAAGACGTAGTCGCGGACAGCGGACAGCGGACGACTGGGAACCAGCGGCTGGCGCGCGTCGCTTGTGCGGTGCGTCACTCCGCCGCGAAAGACTTTGTCAAGCATCGCTGGCAATCGGTAGATTGCTGGTTCACCCGATCTCCCACCCGGATCAGTCGGTCAGCGTGCTCTCCCCCAAATGGAACAACTCCAACCGACTGTCCAGCTGAGCGTGCGGCCGTGCCGACCTACTTTTCAAATCGGGTTCACCCACCTGGCTCGGCCCGTCGCGCTACGGGTCAAGTCTGGATTCTCACTCGGACGCAGCACACATCAAGAGAACGGCCACATAGATGTCTACGCGCCGTCGCTGAAGTTGCCCACTCGCCAAATCTGGAAGATGTGCTTCGTCTTCATCTCGTACGAGTAGTCGCTCAAAGCGACTCCAGCATGCGGGTTCTGGGCACCGATTGCCTGGTGTATGGCAGGGTTAAAGACGATCTCTACATGTCCGACGACGTTCGGTCCGAGGTACGAATCGAAGAAGATGAGGTCACCCGGGCGGGCGTCGGTCGATGATACGCGAAAGCCGTTGCCAGAGGCGAGCCACTCCTGCTGCGCTTGTGCGGTTCTGGGCATCGTGACCCCAATCTCCCTGTATGCGGCAGAGCTGTAGCTCGAGCAGTCCCAGGTGTTTGGTCCGTTGACGCCCAATACATACCTATCGCCGAGGTGACTCTCGGCCCAGGTGAGCAGGGCCTTGACTCGTGCGTTGGTCAGGGGTGGCAGCCGGGGGTCACCATTCCCGCCGCCGGGGCCGCAGTCGGTGGGGTCGCCGAGCACCTGGCCACCGCCGTACTTGGCGGCGTAGTACAGGACGTCGTTCACATACCACTGCGCGTGGTTGTAGGCAAAGACTGCCCGTTTCACGCCGTCCACGCCCTTCGTTACATCGCTCGCAGTGAAATAGTTGGCCGCTGACATCGCGCTGTCCGCGTTGTTGGTGATGATCGCCCTGCCATCGCCGTCCCCGTCGATTCCATAGGTCGCCCAGGTGCTGGGCATGAACTGCATGAGACCCAAGGCCCCAGCGGACGATGTTCGGTTGTTTCGGCCGTGGCCGGTCTCTTCCATACCGATGCCCGCGAGAAGGGTCCACGGGATCTTGTACCTGTTCGCCGCGCGCATGTAGTCGGCTCTGATGTCGGCCGGGATCGAAAGCGGGGGGTTGTGCAGAGAGTCTTTGCGTGGCTTGCCTGGAGCCGGCAGCGGAAAGCCGATACCACCCTCCCCCGCCGATTCGACCGGTGCTGTTCCGACGGGTGGACTCGTATTCGGCGGTCGGCTCGGGGCGACAGCCTGCCCGTTCAGAGGCGCTCCGTGCTGGCTCATGAACGGGATCGGGTTGATGTACTTGCCCTTGACCGCAACGCCGAAATGCAGGTGGTTTCCTGTCGAGTTGCCGGTCGACCCTTCGAGGCCGAGTCGCTGGCCGATGGTGACGGTTGCGCCGACTGTGATCGCCGAGTCGAGTTCTGCCATGTGCCCGTAGGTGGTGCTGACTTCGGATCCGTTGTCGAGGATGACGGCGTTGCCCAGCCCGCCGTAGGGGCCCGCAACCTTGACCATGCCGGCAGCTGCGGCGAGCACTGACCCAGGAGCTGGGAGCATCGCGATGTCGTTCCCCTCGTGGTCGGTCGACCCGATTCCACCGGGTGATGACCGGGGCCCAAATCCCGACGTGATGGTGTATCTCTGTGAGGTCGGGACCCGCCAGGGTCCGGTGGCAAAGGTCGTACCGCCCTGGCACTGTTGAGCTTTCAGCTCTGCACCAGCCGCGGGCGAGGCGATCACCACGACCATGACGGCAACACATAGCGGCACGGCGGTCAGAAAGGCCAGGACAGACGCAAGAACGACGACAAGTTTCTTCATGGGCTTACGCGGCGGACTCGATGGCATCGTTGGTGAAGGTCAGATCGCGCTCGAGCGGATGCAGCACGGTTTGTACTTTGTATATCTGCTCGCCGACCACCCACAGGCCGCGCCCCTTGCCCTGCATCGCCCAGCCGGTGATGAGCGAACGGGCGATCGGCCCGAGGCCCAGCAGGCGCTCGAGCTCGTCACCGATGGCGCTGTCCTGGCCCATCAGGATCTTGATGTCCGCAAGGTGCATCAGGTCCTTGGCGATCGCCACGGCTTGCGAACCTTTATCGCCCGCCGACATCGGATCGGACGGCTTGTGCGCGTTGGCCCATTGAATGTCGCCAGCTGAGCGAGACAACCGCAGGTCTGAGTCGTACGCCTTCACAGCCTCGGGGCCGAGCCGGAACTGCTTCCACACTTCGTCGCGCACGACGATCCGCAGGTCCCCCGGTTGCGCCATCTCTCGCATACCGCGCCCCCAGGACCCCAGGCAGGTCAAAGCGATACCCATCGCGTCGTCGCCAAGGGGGTCCAGCCGAGACAGGCTCAAAGACTGGATCGGCGCGTTCCAGTCGATGTCGATAGTGGTGTGTGCGTCGAACAGACCGGCGAGTGCCCCGGAAACGAGCTGCCCAAGGGCGTCGCGCAGTAGGCGCGTCTCGTCCAGGAAGTGGCGCTCGGAGTCGTAGCGACACTCGGCGATGAGCTCCTCGCTCGGGTTGTCCAGCAGGTTCCATAGCTGCGGGATGGTAATCTCACGCAGCCGCGACGCACCTGCGCTGTACCCAGTGAGGGCGCGCAGCGCGTTCTTCACCACGACCTCGTCGGTGGGTCCGAACGGGACACGGTTCTCGCCGATGCGCTGTGAGCCGACCAGCCCGCGCACCAGGGTGAGCCAGCGTCCAAAGATGATCGCGCAGCGCCGCTGTGCCTCGATGCCGTCGAGCTTTTCCCAATCCTGGCCGAGCGGGCCGAATGCGAGTGGGTTGATTCGCGCCGGAAGGCCCGGACCGATGGCGAAGGGTTCGACGCCCAGTGCTCTGCACAGCTTTTCGTACTCGTCCTTGGGGTCGCCCAAGATCAAGGTGCGGTAGCCGAAGTCCATCATGCGTAGGCAGAACGCTTTCGTGTTGCCAGACTTGCCGCGCCCCGGTTTCCCGAACTGCATGATGTTCGGGTTCGTGACTGAGATCTGGTCGTTCAGGACCCAGCCGAGCGGATCGACGAAGAATGATCCGCCGCTCAGCTGGTCTACCCCCATCTGGGCACCGGTCGGTGGCAGCCCGGGAGTCGCGACGAAAGGCCACACCACCGGTGCCTGATCCGAGGTCATCCGCCAGGACGTGACGGGCGCTTTGGCTGGAGCCCACCCGCGACCACGGCGCTTGGCCCCGCCGCGCGCGGCGTAACGGAACAGTCGTGGATCTTTCGGGGTCGGCTCGGGCGTAGGGACGCGTGGCAGCTCGTGTCCGAAGTCGTGCAGCAGCTGCGCCATGTCGCGGCCGTCTTTCGTTCGTGTCTTCTTCATCAGCGTTCCTCCGGGTGACTCGAGCGATGAGGGTTGTTCCGGGCAACTGATCGACAGCATCGAGCTGGGTGCTTGGCCGACGTATCACGCGCCCCCACGCCGGGAGAGGCTGATACCCAGCGGGACGGTGGACGCTGCGAACGCGGCATCCTGCGCGACGTCCAGGCGCAGCGGCGCGAACCCGGCTCGGCGGACCGAGGCATCGAGGCGCCGTCCGTACTCGCTGATCCGGGCCGTTTTCGGAACGGTGACAGTGCACACGGCGTACGCCCTGATCAGCGCGTTGCCGCGAGCCAGCTTCGCGTCGAGGCCTCGCACCCTGGCAGCCTCGTTGCGTTGGCGTGCCCGGGCCTTGACCTTGGCTTTGGCACGCAGCGCGTCACCGACGTCGGCGGCCCACTCTGAATTGCCCTGCTGCCGATTGGCTTTCGACTCCCGCACGATCGGGAAGCAGACCATGAAGCTGCGGCGCTCCCCCGCCTCTCCCGGCGTGATCACCGGGGCGAGAGCGCCCATCACCGCACCCTTGACCGGCAGCTTGACCGTGCTGGATACCGAGTTCCAGGCATCGTGGCTGTAGTGGCGCATCGCAGCGTCCGCCCCGGATGGCCCCGCCATCGCCCACGGCACGTCGGCGTTCACGTCGCCGTCATGTTCACGAGCTGCGAGCGCGTCGACGATGCTGGCCCGGTCCCCGGGAGCAAATCCGGTGCGGCAGGCGAGGGCCAACTCCGGGGAGGTCAGCCACCCGACGCTGGTCATGGCCATCCCGCCACGGAGCTGCGACTCAATCTCGGCCATCAACCCGTAGAGGACCCGGCATCGGCCGTCGAGTCCGCCGCCGGTCTCCTTGGCCTCGTTCTTTAACCGGGACTCGGCGACGACAATCGTGCAGAACGCCTCAGTGCGCACCCCTGCAGCGGACAACCCGGCCTGCAGTTCGTCGTTGATCACTCGCGCTAATTCTGGGCTGTTGCGACGGTGTCGCTGGACGTAGAGGTCGCGTTCGGCGCCGTCGTCTGGGACCGTCCGCACCACGAAGATGACCTCCTCGATGAGTTCGGTACGCATGGCTGTGTCGAGTAGCTCGCTGAGACCGACGCCCTGCTGGAACCGTTCGCCCGCCTCCTTCAGGCCGATTCCGGGATGCACCACCGAAGCGGTGACTGCCCAGGTTCTGGTGGCGTGGTCCTGGATCACCGCCACCCGCGACTGGGAGTGACCCTGCGGCGGTCCGTCGTGGATCTGGATGGCCTGGAGTACGCCGGGCAGATCCGCATCGTCGAGATTCTCAATCTTGCCGGTGACCGCCTTGCTGCGGAATCGCGACCAGCCCGTGATGACGCCGACTGATGACGCCGTCAGTGCCCCCAACCACCCGATGGCCGATCGTCCGCGCACCGGTGTCACGGTGATCACGAACAAGACACCCCACAGCAGGATGAACAGCCCAACCGATACCCAGGCGCCTTTAGATATCGACCAACATGGCGGGAGCAGAGCAACCGCAAGGATCCCGGCTTGCCATCCCGACAGACCAAAGAACCAGCCGATCCGGTCTCGCGAGTAGTCGTTATAGATCGTTGCCATCTCAGTTCACTCCCTCAGTTCAGACTGCGACTACTGCGGCATCGCTGGCTCCGCCTGTGGCGCCAGCGCCACCTGCTCCACCGCCCGGTGCGCCACCATTGGAACCACCACCCTGTTGGCCGCCCTGGCCTCCGGCGCCCGGTGACGTGTTGGGCGGCCCGCCTGGTGTCAGCGTCGGAAGGTCGGAGCCCTGGGTCGCATTTCCAGGATTGGTCGGCCCCTGGCCCGGGTCGCCGGTCTGGCTCGGCTCCTGCCCGGTGCTCGGATCTGCTGACGGACCAGATGGATCGTTCGCAGGTGTGGAGTTAGGCCCTTCGCCGCTGGCATCGCCGTCGTGGCCGCCGTGCCGCTCCGGGTTCTCACTGGCGCTGCTTTGCTGCTTGCCGCTGCTGAAGTCCGGGTAGTAGTTGCTGTGGCCAATACCCATCTGGTTGGTCAAGTCTGCGCCAATCGCGGCGCCACGGCTGCCGACGTTCTGCATCGCGCCGAGCCCGGCGGCTGCGACGCCACCGAGGGCACCGCCCGCCTTCTGGAGCATGCCTCCCTCGGCCTTGTTGAAACGGCCCGAGGTCGCGTCCTCGCTCGAGGATTCCCCTTGGGAGGTGCCGTTCTCATCCGAACTGGACGCTGCACTCGATCCTTCGTCGCCCGCGCCTTTCCCGCCGAACAGACCCTGCAGTCCTCCTTGGGCGTCCAGGCCGGCGCGCAGGGCCGACCCGGACGTGGTGCCTGGGTCGACGAAGGCCAGCAGTTTGAAGAGGGCTAATGGGCAGAACGCCGAGATGAGGATGAGGATCACGGCGGGGACGGCCGTGCCGATGGCAGCTTGGGTCGTATCAGTCATCCCGCTGGCGACACCGGTGGTCAGCTGGATCCCGATCCCAAGTACGAGCACCATGATGACGGGGCTGAACGCGGCAGCGATGAACCAGCGTAGGGACTTCCAGAACCAGGCCCGCCCGGCATTGGCGACCAGACCAGCTGCCGAGATGGGGGTCGTGGTTGACAGCACCAGTAGGGCGCCGGCGCGAGTCAGCATCACGAGTAGATGACCGATCGCGGCAAGCCAGAGCAGGCATCCCATGCCCCCGAGGACGGTCGCGACGGTGCCGTCGGTGATGTCCTTGGTGTTGAAGGTGTCGAACGGTTTCCATGCCGACCACGAGTTCACCTTGAGCAGGCCAACCATCAGGGCACGGGTCAGGCCGCCGGCCGCGGCGAGCACGATGACGGCGCCGCCCACCCAGGTGGACCACACGAGACAGAACTGGCCGGTACCCATCAGGGCGGTGGCAATACTCTTCCCGTCGCGCTTGCTCGCTGCAACAGCGAGCTGAAGCATCAGCATGAGCACCACCAGTGAGCCCGCGATCCAGAACGTGTACTGGTACACCTGCGAACCCGGGCCGTTCTCGCTCAGGTCCGGGGTCAGGAAAGCATCCATGATGTTCAGGACCAGCCGCAGCATCCACAGTCCCGCGTTCCACAGGCCCAGCATCGCCATCGTCCAACCGTCGACGATGACCTTCCCTGCTTCGCCCGCTAACCAGCTGAAGGGGTTCGGTAGACCAGGCACCCAATCCATCAGTCCTCGCCCCCGCCCGCCCACGTCCGCCATCCGGCGTTGTTGCTGAGGCCGCTCCCGGGCCAGGTTGACGGTGCTGGGGCTGGCGCGGGGCCGGGCGCGATCATCCAGCGCCCGCCGTGCCACTGCATCCGTTCGCAGTAGCCGTAGCCCATCTGCGCGTCCTGAGTGATCGTGGCGTGCACCTTCACCAGCACGCATGCCAGCACCCAGTCGGGTCCATCGGTGCCTTTGACTTGGGCTCCCACGGGGGTGACCACCACGGTGCTCGTCGGGTCGATGGTGGCGCCCATGTGGGCGCGGCCCAGGAACGACTGCACGTTCTGGGTCAAGGGCCACTGTGCGATGCCGGGTGCGCCGGGAAGGGCCCAACTGGCATGGACGGTGTTGGCCTGCTGAATACTCATGCTCTGCAGCACGAACTGCTCGATGGACGCCAGTTGTCCGATCGCGCCTTCGGGGGTGTGTGGAAACCCAGATGACACCCCACTAGGGCCCTGCGTCGTGCTGCCCGGGATGTTGATTGTCGGCGCGGGGATTGCGGCTGGCGGCGCTGACTGCGCTGCGTTGTCGTCGACGTGCAACATCGGTTTCGCCGCGACGGCGTCTCGGTGAGCTTCACCGTTAGCAGCGCCGTTTACCTGCCGCTGGGCCGTCGTGCTGGCGTGCCCGCCGGACCTCGTGGTGGCGAAAGCGAAGTACACGGCGAACAGCAGACCGATCAGCAAAGCGACACCGGCCGCGATCACTGCACCGACCACGAGCAGCAGGCGGCGACGGTCCCACCCAGCGGTTGCCTCGAATTGCCCACTCATGTCAGACGCAGCCCTTGCCAACAATCCCGTTCAGGATGCCGGGGAGCACGAGGTAGGCGATCGCGCCGCCGAACACGACGCAGATTCCGACCATGGACGTCTTGCTGGCGTGCGGCATCGAGAACACCCGGCCCGCGACAACGCCACCGACTCCGACGAGCAGCCCCAGGCCCATCAGAACAATGACACCCCACATCACGTATCCGGTGATGTCGTTCATGGGCGCCGTCGCCCCTGGAGGCGCCTTTGGGCAAACCGCGGCTGCAATCGCGATAGCCCGCCCGCTCACTTGACGTGTCATCGCGGTGTTCCTTTCGTGGTCTCGCCCAGCAGATGCTGGATGAGGTGATGTGCGGCGGACAGCAGCGGAGTAGGTAGCGCCACTCCGGTGAGCCCCTTGATGACCAGGGCCGCATCGTGCGGGATCTCGAACAGCAACCCCTTCTGGTCAAGCTCACGGATGGACGGGCCCGCGGTGCACTCGACGCTTTTCGGCCACCTCTTACGTCGAGGGCCGAGTACGGCGGCGCACACGGTCGCCTTGTCGAGGAGGTCGAGCGCGCCCTCAAGACGTCGAATACCAGGCACGGTCGCGGTCGTTGAGAGCACCAGGTGGTCGGCGCTGCGGACGATGTCACCGATCCAGCCCGGCGTGGTGAGGGCCTGACCAAGTTCCCACCCGATATCGAGGACGGTCAGTTCGATCGGCCGATCCGGGATCGAAGGGTGCGGGATCTCGTCAGCAATCGTCAACACGGCCTTAACCCGCTCGAGGAGCACGTGGTTGCGGGTGCCTCGCGACCACCCGCCCTCGAAGCAGCCGAGCTCAGCGGTGGCTGCGGCGGCCAGCCCTGAAGACGTAACCGAAACGCACTCGACAACACGGGCATGGACGCCAGACGCTTCGGCGATCGCCACCGCCAACGTGGTGGCGCCCGTGGATCCGCCACAGCCAAGTATCGGCAGGACCACCTCGGTTGGGCCTGGCTGCCAAGGGTCGAGGATGACCGCTGCTCGCCGGGCCGAGTTCAGGGCCATCGTCGCCGCGCTCTCGACGTTGCTGGCGCGGAAGTCTCCGGCCTGCACGGCAGCCCAGGCACGTTTGAGTTCCTCGACACAGATCGCGTGGCGCTCGGTGAGCGTATGGGTCATGCGGGTTCGCCACTGAGCTCTGCACGGCGGGACTTCAGCGCTGCGCTCATGCCGAAGCTCGCTCGTGCGAGCAGGCATCGGTCATCGCGTCGATGCTGCGACGAGTACGCCGACGCAGGGTGCGTGCTGAGATCCCCAACTGGCTTGCGACCTGCTCAGTCGTTTCGTTCGCCATCAGGCCAGCGCCGCACCGTCCCGTTCGGGTGGTCGCCGATCTGTCCGCAGCCTCGACCAGACACAACAGCAGGAACCGGTCTGCGGTCGTGATCACGGCGTGCTTACAGGCCCATTCCAGGAGTTGCAGCAGCTCGTCAGCGGCGTCGTGGATAGGCGGCTCCGGTGCAGCTTGACGACCCCAGAATGGTCCGAACGGGTCGACCGATCTAGTGCGCGACCACGTCGGGTCGAATCGTTCGAGCTGCGAACGGGCCCCACACTCTCGCAAAACCCCAGCACGGGTATTGAGCAGGATGTTGGCCGACACCTTCGTGAGCCGGCGCCACGGAAAAGTTCGCACTTCGAGCCATAACTGACCGGCGACGATCTGATCGATCTCGGGGCTGAGGGTGCGCAGTCGATTTGCCAGGGTGCAGGCGCCTGGCATTAACGCCCACGCCAACACCGCCGCCGCAGCTACATCGTTACCGCCGTCCGGGGCTGCCACTTCAGCCAGCCCGAGAAGTACCGCGTCCGCAGCCTCGGTAGTGGCCTGCTTCAGCCACGCCCGCAGCGTCGTCGTGTCGGTCACGACATCGAGTTCTGGATGCTGTAGGCACCACGTGGGCCACGAGTGGTCAGCCTGCACCAGCAGCTCGCTGGCCTCGGTAAGGCCGAGGCAGTTTGCGACACTCATCGCGGGACTCCTGTCTGTCGAATCGGACAGACAGAAACTCCCGAACTGACGTATCCGCTTACGTCCCTCCCACACTCCTACAGGTAGGGGGTACACAGGGGACGTGGATCACATCGGCCGTTGACCTGCGGAAACACTGCGTACCCCCGGTTCCCTCAAAGTTTTGCGGACAGCGTTGCTGTTTTAGAGGTGGGCTGCGATGAGCAACCCTCAGTGGCGAGGTCGGACCAAGCGCCCGCTGGCGTAGTCCGGTGCTCGCTGGCGCAGAATCGAACACGATCGGGGTCAAAAGCCCGAAAAATGAGCCGCGATGTGACCTGCTACTCCCCTGACCCCGCACCGGGCATCCGCGCAAATCCCTGGTGAGCAGCTGGCCTCGCTCAGCTAGGCCTGCGAGTCTCCATCGACTTTGCCCAGTCAGGACGTTGAGCCGCCATTCAGTTGTGCCGTGAGCGGATTGCGACTTCTATCGGTCGTTGACCGGGATGGGATCTGATGGCCGTGGCAGTCTCGAGCTATGGGGCGAGTTGTCTTCATGTGCGGACCAGCTGGATCGGGTAAGTCGACGTACGCCCGCGTGCTGGAGC
>JALYUK010000470.1 GCA_030853805.1 Actinomycetota bacterium
GTGGCTGACTGTCGCGACCGACAACGACACCAACCTTGCAGGGCAGGTCGCCGCCGAACGCGACTACTGGGTCCTCGCGCCGCACGACCTCGACCCCGGTCACGCACTCCTCCCGGCCGGTCTCGACCCGGCCGACGTCTTCACCTTGCGCGGCCCCGCCGCACTACGAACCGCGCTCCTACGACCGGGCGCACTGGCCGACACCCTGCTTGAAGAACGGCTGACCAATCTGCCACCAGACCGAGCACGGATTGCCGCCGCCCGAATCATCAGCTCCCGACCGACCCGGCACTGGGCAGACGGCGCTGATCAACTCTCCACCCGAATGCACCTCAGCACCACCCGCGCGCAACGCGACCTCATCCCCGCCGCTGACTCCTGGTCCGCGGACCGGCGGAAGGCCGCACGGACCCAGATCGACAAGGTCAGCGACGTTCGAGCCCGGATGCAACAGGCCGCTGCCCTTACACCAGACCAGCGGTGGGCTGGCCTGGCGGGCGAACTTGATCCGCGTCTGACCCACGAGGCCGACTGGCCCGCGCTGGCACAACTACTCGACCAGGCACACGACGAAGGCCACAACGTGCCAGCAGTAACCCGCCAGCTCATCGCTGACCGCCCACTGGCTGAGCAACCCGCCCTAGATCTGCGCTACCGCCTCGTCGCCACCCTCGACATCACGATCGACACCGACGGCCCGGTAGGGACCACATCATCGACCGGCGCGGAACGGCAAAGACGCGCATCGACGACGTCTACCGACAAACCCATCAGCCCGCGCCGGGCGCTCTAGCCGGCGCGATCATCGCGGGCTGAAGGTACGCAACTTGCCGATACCCGGCTACCGCTGCACCTGTGGGGCGCACTCTGCAGCCCGACTCAGAAGCGGTGAGCGCTACCCCGTCGCAGTGGCCACGGGGTCAAACCAGGGTAGACCAGACGGCACTCCAGCATCCGTGGATTCTTCGCCGCTATCGATTGCGGGCTCGTAGTCCTGCCGCAGTCGATCGGAACGCGCATTGGCTCGGAGATCGTGTTCCGGATCCGGTCAGGACATCTCTCTGCTCGCCGTCATGGTCGCGTCGGTCGTCATGCACAGCGTGCCCACTCCGCTAAACACCGAGCCGAGCGCGGTCGTCACCCGTGTCCGGCCAGAGCGCCCAGCCGCGCGCAGGTCCAGCCCAGACAACAGATTCCGCTGGGGCTACTCCTCGTCGCGCCGAGGCTTGGCGCCAAAAGATGACCTGCTCTATGCGCGGCCGTCACCCTCAAGGGTCTTCGCTGACCTCGCCAGTGTCCAAGTTCACCGACGCGAGTCTCGGCCGAGTCTCCTCAGCCACCGACTCGGCGTCGCGCCTATGGGCGATGCAACTCACGTCGGCTACGTAGATCTGCTCACGATCGCTCAGTGACTGATCGCTTACCTGTCGCGTGAACCGGCTGCGAGCGGGCCAGCCCTGGTGCCCCTGCTCGCAATGATCCTTGGCCCGGTTGCGCATCCGATCCACGAACGCCGGCAACGCATATCGGTGCCATTCCTCCATCGCGTCGCTGTTGAGGGCCAGGCCAGCGCGGCGCCTCTGATCAGCTAGGGCCGCGATCTCGTGTACGAGGTGCGGGTGCTCGGGCCAACAGGACGGGATTATCCCCGCCACGTCCCATACGTACTCCCGGTTGACCCAGTTGACGACCTCTTCCAGCCACTCCCACAGCTGCTGCCGCAACTCCGGGTGTCGGCACGTCGGCGGGTCCCACGGCCGCGGCAGCATGTTCAGCGGTCCAAGCGCCCTCACCTGTTCGGCGTTACCGTTGGCGGCAATATTGAGCTCCCGGTATGCCAGACGCAGCATGCTGCCGCCCTCGGGGAAGGGACGCGCCATCGAGGCGGTTTGGCGTTGGTCGACCGCATCCGTGCTCACCGGTGAGTCCTTTCGTTGATCAGACCCCGGCGTTTGGCTTCGACCAAGGCCGCAGTCGCGCGGGCTTCGGGTGTGACCCGCATCCGTCGGGCGGCCTCGAGGGCGACGCGCAACTTCTCCTGCTCGGCCAGCAGTCGCTTGCCCGATGATCCGTCGATACAGCGCTTGAGCTTGGCGATGATCGGCTTGCCGTTCTCGGCAATCACCAGGGCGTACCGCTCCTCCAACTGTCGGATCTCCTCCGGGCGCAGGATCGGGATGTCCTCCCCCGATGTCGTGCGACCGCCCATCTGGCCGCTCTGCCAGCTGGTGCGGGCAACCCGGACCGTGCCGACCAAATCGCTGATCTCCTGGTTGAAGGCAACGTCCTTAGAACCACCAAACATGATGAGAGTGTTGGTCAGCCCAAACAGAGCGCGAGCGTCGTTCTCACCGAAAATGGATGACAGTTGGCGCCAGGTTTGAGCGGCGTAGATGAACGAGAGTCCCAGCGCACGTTCGTTGGCCATGCGGGTGCGCAGTGTCGGCAGGGGTGCCGTCGAGGGCAGCTCGTCCAAGCACGCTAAGAAAGGCGGACAGAGCCGACCCCAGGGCGAGTTGTTGGCCACAGCGAGCGCTGTGTCGAGGACGTGTTCGGCGACCGCGGTCATCAGCGGTGACGCGCTGGCGTACGGGTCCTCCCGCCCCAGCAGGTAGATCGTTCCTCCCTGCCGGATGACCTGAACGACGTCGGTCGCCGGACGTCCCGGCCCGGGTATGCATCGGCGCCGGATGTCCTGTTGAAAGAACAGACTCATCGACTGCTGCACCGTGGTGATTGTGTTGCCTGCAGTGCGGTCGTCCCCGTGCAGTGCGCCGTGCAAAAGTCCGTGCCAGAACGGTGCGGCGTGCGGGTGCTCGCGCAGGATCTCAGTGGGATCGGTCGTACTGAGAGGGTTGGCCACCCACCGCAGCACGTCCTCCAGCGTGCGCCCGGTCAGCGCGGCGGCGTGGAAGTACGCCTGAAGCACCTTGGCCGCCTCCGCCGCGTAGAAGCGGGCTGCGTCATCACCTTGGCCGCCTTGGATCGCACCTTTCACAGTGCCTGCGGTGAAGGCCTTCGCCCGGCGTTCGGCAACCATCGAATCGACGCATCCGTTGATCGGGTCGAAGATCATCTCGGTGAGTCCGCCCGCTAGTCCAAACGGATCGAGCACTACGCACGGACGCCCGTGCCGGCTTCGCTCCGGCAGACTCAGCAGCAGGTCGTCGACCTTGGTCAGCGTCACCAGGGCACCACCCGGTGTTCCTAGCAATGCCGGGATCAGCAGGTCTAGCGTCTTGCCGGAGCCCTGAGGTCCAATCACGCCGGCGGTGCGATCCCACGGCTGCCACAGTTCCCCACCGCGCGGTTCGTGCGCGGCGCCGATCCTCCAACCAACGTCGCCGGGGTTAAGGCGCCGCACGTTCATTGGCTATCTTCCTTGCCGTACAGGTCAGGTCGAATCAGCGGCGCGACTTTCCGAAGGTGTGAACGCCCCAGGAGCTTCTCCGCCTCATCCCGGCTCGCCATACCTCGCAGTCGGTTTGGTCCCCACCGATCCAGCGCAATCTTGACTGCCCAGCACCCGGCCACGATCAGGGCCAGCTCGGTGAGCACCACACACGCCCAGAGCAGATGCGGACCGGCGACGCCAGCTGTGACGACTAGCCCGCTGCCAGCATCACCCCGCGCGATGCCCGGAACGCTGGTGAACAGGTTCGCGCTCGGCACCCATGCCCCGCCAGCGCCCGAAAGCAAGTTGGCAGTCGACCGACCCAGCTGCACGCCGAGCAATAACACCAGCGAGACGGCCAGCACGACGCCCACCGGGATATCCCACGTCCACGGGATCGGGTCTCGGCGCCGAGATCTCTGCATCGCTTCTCCTAGGTCGGCTTACGCACCTGAAGGGCGTCGCTCAGCACGAGCGGCCAAAAGGCGGGCGCACATCTTCCTCATCCACGCCTTGGCCTCAGGCCACGCGATGGGACTGTTCACCGCCTATCCGAAGCTGGACGACCAAAGCATCGAAGTCGACCGGGGGTCGGGTGTACTCACGGCAGGTTGACGCACTGGGCACGTATCAACTGGAGATGGTTGGACAGTCTGGTGCTCGATGCCCCTCGGCCTCGCTATCTCATTTGCCGTCGGCGTATCGAGAAGCCGCGTCATTCCGGCTCCCCTCTGTTGTCAACCGGTCGGTTCGAGGCTCATCTCGAGATCGGTCTTTCGGGTGGTTGATGTCGGGGGTAGCGTCTGCTGGGCGGGTCCGGGAAGTGGCTGATCCGAAGTGTCGGCGTGCGGGTGTGAGCCGGCCGCGCTGGATTATTGAGACGCCCCGCAGTGCCCTCCCGGGCCCGCGTTCATGCCGTCGAGACCGGCGGCTGCGGCGTCGGCGACCAGCTGGCGATAGATGGCATCGGAGATCCTTCGCTTGAGGCACCTCATCGCCTCCATCGGCTTCTTGCCCTCGGCCCGCTTGCGCCGGTAGTAGGTCCGCCCGTCGGTGTCCAGGCGGATCTGGGTGACAGCGGCGATGTGGATCATGTGGTTCATCCGACGATTCCCGGCCCGGGAGAGCCGGTGCCGGTTGTTCTGGCCGGAGGAGGCGTCCAGGGGCGCGGTGCCGGTCCAGGAAGCGAACCGGTTCCGGTCAGCGAACCGGGTCACGTCCCCGACATCGGCCAGGACCCGGGCCGCCACCACTGGACCGACCCCGTGCAGGTCCATCAGTCGCGACCTCCGGGCGAGCACGATGGCTTTGAGTTCGGCGGTGGCTTTCTTCATCGTGGCGTCGACCGTGATCAGGTCGGCCAGTTCCTCCGCGGCGATCCGGCGACGGGGCTTGCCGGCAATGTCCCGGGGACGCACGGACGCGAGCATTGCCTTGGCCTGCAACGGTGTGATGTCCTTCTTCGCCTGGCCGGGCAGCAGTTCACCCAGCAGCGCCTGGAGCCGGTTGACGGTTTGGACCCGGCGCCGGGTGAGGGCTTCGCGGCGGTCGACCAGCATCCGTAGCGCTTCCAACTCCCCGTCGACCTTCAGCACCCGAAGTCCTCGAGTCCGCACAGCGACGA
This sequence comes from Actinomycetota bacterium, assembly GCA_030853805.1. Lineage (GTDB taxonomy): Bacteria > Actinomycetota > Actinomycetes > Actinomycetales > Dermatophilaceae > Allobranchiibius. Next base: position 5,019 of record JALYUK010000470.1, read on the forward strand.
CCGCAATCGAGTGCGCGTCCAGAGCGTCGGTCTTGCGGTTGTGACCGGTATCGAAGAGGCGGACCCGCGCGGCAAGCTTGGCCGGGACGTCCACGACGTGTTCGCCGTCCTCCAGGAGCCGCTGCGCCAACGGCCTGCCGGCGCCGTTGGCGCCCTCGACCGCCCAGACCCGATCAGGCCATGCCCTTGGCATAGGTCCGCATCGCGGTGTACCCGGCCCGGTCGGTAGTGAACCGCCCCGACCCGAGCAGCTGCTCGCGGTGGTCCAGGACCTCGATCGTCGCCGACAGCTTGTGGGGATCGACCCCAATGATGAACTGTTCCATGTGCTGCTCCCGCCTGTGCTCAAACCGATAGAGGTCGGAGAGGTGGGCAGTGCTACTACGAGCAGGGCAGTCCCTTCTTGAGCCACGCCTCGTCAGCGGTACCCAACGGGCAGCAGACCGGAAGTGAGCCACACCAACCAAGCTGGTGGGCAGCCCAAAAGAGAGCGTCCCGCCGAGCACCTAGACCGAGTCTGGCCAGACAGCGGCCCTACAGCGAGTCTCTAGTAGCCCAGAATGACGCTGCCCAGTCGTTGCGTCTCAAGACAGCCGAACGCAGTTAGATCCGACGGGTGAGCAGCGGGCGCTCGCAGCCTGCGATTACCATTCCGCCCACGAACGAGTAGCAGTATTTCAAGTGTTGGTGCGCGTCCGCTTGTCTAGCTGCTCGACGGTCAACCTCTCAAGCCGGGCGATCTGCGTTGTGTGAGCATGGCACGCTCTCTTCATGACTCCTGAACCCGAACATGTGCTACTCGATCTGAGCGGCTACCAGGACCGCGAGGCGGCGCTCGCCCTGGCCGCTTTCGGCTGTCCGACGGAGTACACCGCGTTGGCAAAGAAGCACCTGGCGGGTCAGGCGGACATCACCACCGGCTACATGCTGTTCTGTTCATTTGTTTCCCGAATGCGTGGCCTACACGAAGGTGTCATCCGCGAGATCGCACATAACAATCCACATGCCGCGTTTCCGCTTACCCGCGCGTGGGTCGAAGCGATCGCGATCGGGTTATATCTCCTTCGCAAGCCGGGTTACGTCGAGCAGATTCTGCACGGGCCCGGGGACAACCGACCCGCCCGCAAGAGCTTCGAGTCGATGTTTCACGCCGTAAGGGAGGATGCGGCTCAGCTCAAGCTCGTCTACCGAGAACTCTCCGACTACAGCCACTTCGGCACGCTCGGCGTCTGGAGCGCCCACTCAATCGAAAGCGAGCAGAACGGGACGTTCACATGGACCGACGCCCCCCGGTGGAAGAGCGAAACTGAGTCCCAGATCGCCTGCGCGCAGGCCAACGAACTCGCCGTCGCCGGTCTACACACCCTTGACCGACTCGGCTGCCTTCTCGTACCGCGCACCGCGCAGACATAGGTTTTGACGAATAGCCCAAAGCTCGTATGGCACTTATCAGTCGCCAGTGTGGACTCGGCGAATACCAGATGGTGATCAGCCTCAATGGGCGCGCCCTCCGCCGCGTCAGATCGCCCAGAAAGGGACGTGGCCGATCCCAGCGACTCACTCGTCGGGGCTGGCCACTTCCCGTGCGCTCCACATCTGAGTCGGGCCAGAACACTTGAGCACATGAAGTCACGGTGGCCCGTGTTCAGAGGCGACGCTCGGCCTGAAGGAGTAAACGCGGTGCACGCGCACTCGTGCCGCAGTCGCGATCTGGCTTAGGTCCGCATTTTCGTTATCCTCCGTGCATGCCCACTGACCGCGGCGAAGTCATCGATGCGCTCGCTTCACTCAGCACGTCGCAGGCCGAGAGCTTCTTCATCGAACACAGACTTGGTAGTGCCTTCTCTCAGCCGGAACGCGGGTGGGGCAAGCGCAAGCGCGTCAACGAGGCGCTCATCGCCGCCGAGGCGCGGGGCGACATCGATGCGGTCCTCGATGACGCTCGGAAGCGATTCGGCACGTCGACCAAACCAATGAAGACCCTTCGAAAGGTTGATGTGTCACCCACCCGCACCGCGCGGCAGGACACGCCGCTTGTGTTCATCTCTCATGCAGAAGCCGACAAGCATCTTGCGGAAGCGATCCAAGACCTGCTCCGCCTCGGTACCAAAATGTCGGCCGATAATTTGTTCTGTACTTCCCTGCCTGGGGTTGGGGTGCCGGTCGGAACTCACAACTACAACGGCCATATCCGAGATCGACTCACTGATGCAAAGCTTGTCATTCCAATCATCACGCAAGCATTTATGGAAAGCACAATGTGCTTGATCGAGCTTGGCGGCGTCTGGGGAGCAAAGCTGCCAATGTTCCCTATTGTCGTGCCACCCGTCAGCTTCGCCGAGGTCGAAGCGGGGATCGGCAAGGCGCAGATGGCGAAAATCGACAACCCCGACGACCTCGGACGCCTCCACGATGCAGTACTCGCTAAGATCGAGCTCCTCGGTAAGACGGACATGTGGAATAAGCAGCAGGCGCGATTTCTCCAGGGCTTGCCCGACTTGAGAGCCAAGCTAGCCAAGTCTGAGAAAGTCCCCGCAGCCGATCATGCTGCCTTGATCCGACAGTTGACCGCTACATAGGCCGAGCTGGCTGAATCCCTCGATTCTAGAGAACATCTCCAGGACCGCTTCGACCAGGTTGCGGCGCTCAAGGACGCAGAGGAAGTTGCGACCACCGCCCCACCCCGGGGCGCTGTCGACGAGTTTGAATACGCTTTGGACCGTGCGCAACGCGCGCTCAAGGCGTTGCCTTCTGTAGTGCGCGAGGGGGCTTTTGCGCAATACGGACGCAAGGAAGAGTGGCGTCCTGATTACGACGAAGGGGGCCGAGGCGTCGAGGAGGCAGAGCAACGCGAGTTAATTATGTTTAACGGCGACGAAGGTTACTATGATTTGAACGACGAGGAGCCGTTGATCGCAGCAGTTCAGGAGGCGCTCGAAGATCTCTTTCGCCTCGCGGCCGATGACGAATTATCCGACTGGTTCCGTGCCACGTATGGGCGCCCGCTGCGGCGGCAAAACCGACAAGTTTGGGAAGCCCTCAATTTCCTCTGAGCGCTGCCATCGCTCAGAGCGCCAAAGACTTCGGTGTCCACGAGATGACATTGCATACGTGGATCCGCCAGGCCGCGATCGACGAGGGCGAGAAACCCGAAAAGACCCTTGTCGAGTGCGCGCAGTTGCGTGAGGCCAATCGGCGGATCCGGTTGCTGGGACAGTAAAACGGCTCTTCACAATCGAGGGTGTAGTTGGGGTCTGAATCCTCCGCTTTCGAGCAGGGATCTGGCGATGTAGTTGGTCAGGTTGCGGAACCCAAGGGCTGAGCCGCGGAGGTGTACCAGGCGGCCATTGATCACTTCGGAGGGGCCGTTGCTGCTGCCGGGGTGATCGAAGTAGGCCAAAACGTCAGCGGCCCGCTTTTTCAACGTGCGTCCGAGGGTGATCAGCTCGGTCAATGGGGCGGGCACGTCGCTGCTGACGGAGTCGATCAGCTGCGCCATGAGCCTGCGCCCGATGCTCGCGTCAGCGGCGCGGTAGGCGGCGATCATCCGCTGGTAGATGCCCCAGGTCAGTTCCACTTGCACGTGCGCATCGACCGCGAAGAGGTCTTCAAGTCGGGCGGCTTGCTTGTCGGTCAGCAGGTTCGCGCCAGTGTGTAACGTGCGCCAGGCCCGGTACAGCGGATCGTTCTTGTGGCCGCGGTGCCCGCAGGTGACCAGTTGGGTCCGGCGTCGGCATAGGTCCAGTGCCTCGCCGGCCAGGCGTACGACGTGGAAGGGGTTATGCCGACGTCGGCATAACGCGTTTTATGACGATGTCCTGGTTATGCCGATGTCGTCAGTTCCGGGGCTGGTGGGGGCGGTGGACGGGCTGGTGATGTCGGCATAACCAGGTATGGCGGGTGAACGCTGTTGCCTTCATTTCCGATGAAGGGAGCAGGATCATGCACAGCATCTCGGATCCATCCAGAGTCCGGTTCACGGGCCCGCTGGCGCCGTTCGCGGCTCAGTTGCGGGCGGACCTGGTGGCGCTGGGGTACGCGTCGACGTCGGCGAGCACCCAGCTGCAGCTGGCGGCGCATCTGTCGCGGTGGTTGCAGGTGCGCCGCCTGGGCCTGGGTGATCTGAGCGGGCCGGTGTTGGCGGAATTCCTGGTGGATCGCCGCCGCGATTACAGCCACCACTATTCGATCCAGGCGCTGGGTCCAACCTTGGGATATCTGCGTCGGGTCGGGGCGGCGCCCGCGACGGACCAGAGCGCACCGGTGGGCCCGGCGGAGGAGCTCTTGGCCAGGTTCCGGCGCTACCTGCTCCTGGAGCGCTCGGTGACCGTCCCGGTCGCTGAGGCCTACGTGCGATGGGTGCGCCCCTTCGTCGACGCGGTCGCCGCTACCGACCCGCAGCTGACTCTTGAGCAGGTGGATGCCGCACAGGTGGCCCGGTTCCTGACCGGGCACCTGCCCGGGCTGACTCGCAAGACCGCACAGATGACGGCCTGCTCGTTGCGGTCGTTCCTGAGGTTCCTGCACGCCGAAGGTGCGACAGCGGTGGAGTTGTCGACGGCCGTGCCGGTCTTTGCGTTCTGGCGGCTGTCGGGGCTGCCCCAGCCGCTGACCCCGGCTCAGGTGCAGGCCCTGGTCGGTGCGTGTGACCCGTGCTCGCCGGTCGGTGGCCGCGACCTGGCGGTGATCGCCTGCCTGCTGCGTCTGGGCCTGCGCTGCGCGGAGGTCGCCGCGTTACGCCTGGAGGACGTGGACTGGGCCAGCGGGACCCTCGTCGTGCGCGGCAAGGGCAACCGGATCGACCGGCTGCCGCTGCCGGTCGACGTCGGGCAGCAGCTCGTGACGTATCTGCGTGGGGGTCGCCCGACCACCACCGCGCGAGCCCTCTTCGTCTCTGCCCGCGCTCCATTCCAGGCGTTGGCGCGGACCAGCGTTAGCTGCATCGTCGGGCGGGCCGCTGCCCGGGCCGGCCTCGGCGTGGTCCATGCGCACCGACTGCGACACACCGCCGCGTCCACGACCCTCAACGCGGGCGCCACCCTGGAGCAGGTTGCTCAACTGCTGCGGCACGCCAGCCCCTCCACGACGGCGGTGTACGCCAAGACCGACCTGTCACGCCTGGCCACGCTGGCCCGGCCCTGGCCCTGCACGCCCTCGACCGGCCCCGAACGGGACCGGTCATGAACACGAGTGAGCAGCCGCCGACACCGCCACTGACCGCACTACTGGGCGACTACCTGCGGGTTCGCCGGGCGCTGGGTTTCAAGCTGGAAGGCAGCGAGGTCCTGTTGACTCAATTCCTGGCCTATCTGCACGAGCACGACACGGACACGATCACCATCGAGCACGCCCTCGGGTTCGCGACCGCCCCGCCCGGAGTATCCGCCCGCTGGCAGGCGTTACGGCTCTCCGCGGTTCGCTGTTTCGCCCGGTGGGCCGCAGCCAGCGACCCGAGCGTGCAGGTCCCCCCGGCCCGGCTGCTGCCGGCCCGGCCCACCCGCGTGGCGCCCTACATATACGGCGAGCACCAGATCCAGGCCCTGCTGGCCGCGGCCGATTAGCTGCGCCCAGCGATCCGGGCCGCCACCTTCCACACCCTGATCGCGCTGATGTCCGCGACCGGGATCCGCACCGGTGAGGCCATCGGCCTGGACGTGGCCAGCCTGGACCGCGCCGCGGCCACGCTGCGGGTGACCGGCAAGTACGGCAAGACCCGACTGCTGCCGCTACATTCCAGCGTCGCAAACGGGCTCATCGACTACCTGGACACCCGCGCCCGGCTGCTACCCGCCGGGGCCTGCCCCGCCCTGCTGATCTCCTCCACCGGGCGCCGCCTCCCACCCTCCACCGTGCACACGAACTGAGTGTGTCAACCGGGTCCGTCCGATGGACGGTGTTTCTGGCATTTGATTGTCAGAGG
>JALYUK010000473.1 GCA_030853805.1 Actinomycetota bacterium
GGCCCACGCGACCCGTGCCGCCGCACGTGCGGCGGCCGCACGCCGCCCCTCCGTAGCTGCTCGCGTTCGAGCGGTGTCCCTTCCGGGCGTAGCTGCTGTGACTGTTGGCCTTGTCGCCATCACGGCCGCTGGCGCGACCACCTTCGACGGTGCACCTGCCGCGGCAGGCGGCCCGACCTACCAGGCTGCGGTTGCAGCGTTCTCGGCCCGGCCCGTCTCCAACTGGATCCTGCCGACCCCGGCACCCACGCATTCCAGGCTCACCGCCGCAAACCTTTCGCCGTCCGCTGACTCCATGCTCGAGGCCTCCATCGAGGCCGAGAAGCCGGTCGTGCCGCCGCCCGCGAAACCAGCGGTGAAAGCCCGGTCGAAGGCCGTCACGTCTCGCACCCTCGCGCAGCGCCGTGGTGCGACCAGCGCCGCCAAAGGCAGCGCCGCGGGCTGGGTGTGCGCGATCTCAGGGTGCGGTGGCACGTTCACCTCGCCCTTCGGATCACGCTGGGGCACGACGCACCTCGGTGACGATTTCTCCACCCCGGTCGGCACACCTCTGCACGCCCTGAACCGGGCAACCGTGACCGCTGCCGGGATGTACGGCGGTATGGGCAACCGGGTCGAGCTGGACTTCGGAAACGGGGTGAGTGCGGTCTATGCACACATGTCTTCGATCAGCGTGTCACCCGGCCAGCAGCTTTCGGCAGGGCAGCTCATCGGACTTTCCGGCAACACCGGTCACTCCACGGGCCCGCACCTGCACCTGGAGATCCACCTCGGTTCAGTACCGGTCGACCCGGCGCCGTGGTTGCGCGCGCACGGAATTTTCTGAGACCCGCACTCCTTCGCAGGCCCGCGCTTCAGAGTTTGACGACGGGTGCGTACCGCAGCAGTAGGCGCTTGACACCGGTGTCACCGCCGAAATCAATATGTGCCATGGAACGCTCCCCCTGACCCTCCACCCGCACGACCGTGCCCAGACCGAACGAGTCGTGGGTAACGCGGTCCCCCGCATCCAGTGAGATCACCGGTCGATTGCCCGGGCTGCGCACGCCGGGGCGGGATGCCAGACGCGCGATGGCCGGAATGGAGGAGGGTCGGGTCGAGGTGGTCTGCACCCGCGCCCAGTCGATCAGGCTGCTGGGGATTTCGTCCAGGAAGCGCGATGCCGGGTTGTACTGGGGCGCGCCCCACGCCGAGCGCACCTCAGCCCGGGACAGGTGCAAGCGCTCGCGGGCCCGGGTGATTCCGACGTAGGCGAGGCGACGCTCCTCCTCCAACTCCTTCGGATCACCGAGCGCGCGCAGATGCGGGAAGACGCCGTCCTCCATACCGGTGAGGAAAACAACCGGGAATTCCAGGCCCTTGGCGGTATGCAGGGTCATCAGGGTGATCACGCCCAGGTCCTGTGCCTGGCCCGTGTCGTCCGGGATCTGGTCGCTGTCGGCAACCAGGGAGACCTGCTCCAGGAAATCCTGCAACGATCCCTCGGGGTAGTTGTCATCGAACTCCCGCGCCACCGCCACCAACTCCGACAGGTTCTCCACGCGCGTCTCGTCCTGCGGGTCATGGCTCGCGCGCAGCTCCGAAAGGTACCCCGATCGATCCAGGATCGCTTCGAGCAGATCCCCGACACCACCCACGCTCTGGTGGACCTGCTGCAACCCCTCCATCAGCGCGGTGAACCCTCCGATGGCAGTCACCGAGCGGGTGGCAATACCCGGCGCATCGGCCGCCCGACCCAGTGCAGCGATGAACGGGACGCGCTCCCGCTCCGCCAGGGCGCTCACACAGGCCTCGGCGCGGTCCCCGATCCCACGTTTGGGCGTATTGAGGATCCGGCGCAGATTGACGGTGTCGAGCGGGTTGGACACAACCCGCAGGTAGGCGAGCGCATCCTTGACCTCGCGTCGTTCGTAGAACCGGGTGCCGCCGACGATCTTGTAGGGCAGCCCGACTCGGACGAGCACCTCCTCCAGCGCACGCGACTGGGCATTGGTGCGGTAGAAGACGGCTACGTCCTTGGGCTTGACGCCGTGCTCGTCGCCGAGCAGGTCGATGGTGCGCGCGACGAACGCCGCCTCGTCGTGCTCGGAGTCGGCGACGTATCCGACGATGAGCGCGCCGTCGCCCGCCTCGCTCCACAGGTTCTTCGGGCGACGGTCGGGGTTCTTGGCGATGACCGCATTGGCCGCCGCGAGAATGTTCTGGGTGGACCGGTAGTTCTGCTCGAGCAGGATGGTGCGCGAGTCCGGATAATCCTTCTCGAACTCCACGATGTTGCGAATGGTCGCTCCGCGGAACGCGTAGATCGACTGGTCGGCGTCCCCCACCACACACAACTGCGCGGGCGGCACCACACCGACCGCGTCGTCGTGCACCGCGTGTCCGACGAGCTCCTTGACCAGCGTGTACTGCGCATGGTTGGTGTCCTGGTACTCATCCACCATGACGTGCCGGAAGCGGCGCCGGTAGTGCTCGGCGACGTCTGGGAAGGCCTGCAGGATATTGACGGTCATCATGATGATGTCGTCGAAATCGAGCGCATTGGCCTGGCGGAGGCGTCGCTGATACGAGGAGTAGGCCTGGGCCAGCATGCGGTCCTGATGGCTGCCTTCAGTCACCTGACCGGCGTAGGTCTCCTCGTCGATCAGTTCGTTCTTGAGGTTGCTCACCTGATGGGTGAACGAACGCGGGGGGTAGCGCTTGATGTCCAGGTCGAGGTCGCGCAGCACCAGGGCCATCAACCGTTGGCTGTCGGCTGCGTCGTAGATCGAGAAAGTGGATTTCAACCCGACCTTCGTTGCCTCCCGCCGCAAAATGCGCACGCAGGCGGAGTGGAAGGTGGAGACCCACATGGCGCGGGCGGCGGGTCCGACCAGAGCCTCCACGCGTTCGCGCATCTCAGCCGCTGCCTTGTTGGTGAAGGTGATCGCCAGGATCTGGCCGGGCTGCGCGCCGCGCTCGGCCAGCAGGTAGGCGATCCGATGGGCCAGGACGCGGGTCTTACCCGACCCGGCACCGGCCACGATCAACAAGGGCGGCCCCTGGTGCAGCACAGCTGCACGCTGCTGAGGGTTGAGGCCCTCGACCAGTTGCTCGCCGGTCAGCCTTCCCGGACCCCGCCGGCCACCGGGCATTCCCGGCGCATCGCCGCCCAGACTCGCCCAGGTCGGCACGCCATGCTCATCAACAGCGTGCTCATCAACAGCATGCTCATCAACAGCATGCTGCCCAACGGATGGTGGCCGCAGCCGGGCGACCGGCACGGCACCACCCATCTGGGAAGGGGGCATTCCGGGCAGGGGAAGGTCGTGGAACAAGCTGCTCATCTCACCCGTCAGGGTACGTGCCGCCACCGACGTCATCGCGCGGGCGACAGCACATCGCGCGTTCCGGCTACAGCACCGTGACCGCGGTGTAGAGACCGAACAACACGACGATCCCGGTCAGGGTCCAGGTCGTGATCAGGCTCAGGCCGTGCTGCCGGTGCTGCACGGGCAACGCGCGGTGCTCCAGCAGCAGTAGGAAGCCGAGCACGATCGGCAGCAGAACCGCGTTCATCACCTGCACGTCCACCGACAGGTTCACCAGACTCGGCGCCAGGACCACCGCGATCGCGCTACCGAGCAGCGCCGCCACACAGACCAGGTAGAACGCCCGTGCATGGCTGCGCGAGTCGTTCAGGCTGACCCGCCACCCCAGCACCTCACCCAGACCCCGACTACCGGCCACCGCAACGACCAGCGCCGCGACCGTCGACGCGCCCAGCATGCCCAGACCGAACAGCAGATTCGCACCCGTGCGTCCGAGGGCCGGCACGAGAGCATCCGCGATCTGACCCACCGTCTGCAGTGCCTGGCCGGGATGAGCGCGGCCGACGGTAGCCGCAGTGGCGACGACGACCGCAGCCATGATGATCTGGGTCACGACGGAGCCGACCGCAGTGTCGATCCGGCCGATCCGCAGGTCTTTTGCGCGAAGACCTTTGTCCAGCACGGCACCCTGTTGGTAGAAGACCATCCAGGGCATGATCACCGCCCCCACGTTCGCAGCGACCAGCTGTAGATAGGCCGGGTGCGTAGATATCGAGTGCGCCAACCCGTACGCCATCGCCCCGCCCTGGGGGTGGGCCAGGATCGCGGCGGGGATGAAGAGCAGCTCCAACAGTCCGAGGGTCACCCCGACGACTTCCACCCGTCGATAACCACCGGTCACACACAACAGCGCAAGTGCGAGCGCGACCGCCGTCACTGTCAGCCACGGTGGCAGCCCCACGAGTTGCCCGACCCCGGCGATACCGGCGAACTCGGTGATCAACGCCCCGACGCATGCGGCCAGCAATGTCACACCCGAGAGCCAGGCCCACCCTTTTCCGTAATGCTCACGGATCAGCTCACCATGCCCCTTGCCCGTGATGATCCCGAGCCGGACGGTGATCTCCTGCACGATGTAGAGGATCGGGATGAGGATCAACTGCGGCAGCAGTAGCCGGTATCCGTAGGACGCGCCCGACTGTGCGGCCGTGATGACACTGCCGGCATCGGTGTCGGCGAGCATCACCATCAGGCCCGGGCCGAGCAGCAGGATCGAGGCCGGCAGCCACCGCTTCCTACCGACCACGGTCTTATCGGCCGAGACAGGAGAGCCGGCCGATGGGAGGTTCACCGAATGAGGGTAGCTATACCTAACTGGGTAAAGCATGGGAGCGCTTCTCGTGCGCTCGCGGTTAGTCTCGTGTCCATGCCGAAAACGCCGCCCGAAGCCGCGCTGCTGCTCTCCGGGCAGGAGTTCGCGCCCATCGTCCTGGGGGGCGACCGCCTGGGTTACAGCCTGGCCCGCTCGTTCGACCTCGGGTACGGCTACCGCACGCTCATCGTCTCCACGATGCTCGGCGGACCGGTCGCGCACAGCTCGCTGATCGAGCACCACGTCGTGCCGAGCCTGCAGGATCCGGAGGGTCTGGTAGCGCAGCTACGCGAGCTGGCGCCGCGGATCGGGCCGCAGCGGAAACTGCTGCTGGCCACCACCGACCACGTCGTCAGTGTGCTGGCGAGCATCAAGCATCGCCTCGAGGATCTTTACGTCATCCCGTACTGCGATGCGGATCTGATCGACCGGCTCAGCCGGAAGGAGAACTTCGCGGATGTATGCGCCGAGTTGGACATTCCCCATCCGAAAACGGTGGTCTATGACGTTGCCGAGCGACCCGATCTGGCCGCTGCGACCGCCGATCTGACCTTCCCGGTGATTGCCAAACCCTCCAACGCGCAGGCTTATGCCGCTGTCACCTTTCCCGGCAAGAAGAAGGTGCACTCTGCGGGTGATCTGGCGCAGTTGGAACAGCTGCTGGAGGCGTTGCACCGCTCGGGGTACCGCGACAAGTTCATCCTGCAGGACGTCATCCCCGGCGATGACCAGGGCATGCGAGTGATGACCTGCTACGTCGACAAGCAGGGGATCGTCAAGTTTGCGGCCTTTGGGCGGGTGCTGGTGGAGGAGCACTCCCCCGAGACGCTCGGCATCCCCGCGGCGATTCTGACCGGCACCGACCACGAGGCAGTCGCCCATGCGACCCGGCTGCTGGAGCAGGTCGGCTGGCGTGGTTACGCCAATTTCGACATGAAGTTCGACCCGCGCACCGGTAAAACGGTGTTCTTCGAGCTGAACCCCCGCCTGGGTGGAACGTCGTTCTACATCACCGCGGCCGGGTTCAACACGGTGCAGCTCTACGTCGAGGAATGGGTACGCGGCCTCGACTTCACCGATCGGCCGATGTTCGAGGCGAGCCACGAACACATCTTCACCGCCATCCCGCTGCGCCTGCTGAAGCGTTACGTCACCGACCCCGCTCTGCGACCGGCCTTCGACCGTGCCGTCAAGGACGGAGAGGTCACCAACCCGTGGTTCTACAAGTCCGAGCGCGATCCACGTCGTTGGGCGTGGATCGCGGCAAACCAGGTCAACTACGTACGCAAGTACCGCGAGCACTACCCCGAACCGAAAGCGCTGGTATGACCCAGATCCCCCCGATCGACGAATCACTACGCGTCGATCGCGATCCCTCCTGGTCGGACACCGTGGTGGGAGTCATCGGCGGGCTGGGACCGGCCGCGACGGCGCTCTTCCTGCAGTTGATCGTCGACCTCACACCCGCCACCCGCGACCAGGACCACCTGGATCTGATCGTGCTGGATCACAGCACGACCGCAGACCGCACGGCCTACATCCTGGACCCGGAGAATGCCCGCAATCCCGGCCCGGGTCTGGCCAGGGATGCGGCCAGACTGGCGGCGCTCGGAGCCGCTTTCGTGTCGATTCCGTGCAATACCGCACATCACTTCGCCGGCGAGATCGTCCAGGCCAGCGGCCTGCTAGTCGTCGACGTGGTCGAGGAGACTGCCCGCGCCGCCGTCGACGCTGCAGCAGGCGCGCCCGTTGCCGTGCTTGCCACCGACGGGACCCGCGCTGCGCGCGTCTACCAGGATGTCCTGGAACGGCTCGGCGCACAGGTGCTGCTCCCCGATGAGGCACAGCAGCGGCTGGTGATGTCGGTGATCTATGACGGCGTGAAGGCCGGTGGACCGGTGGATGTGGACGGGTTGCTCACAGTCATCGATGCGCTGCGTGACCAGGGGGCAGGGGCCGTCGTGCTGGGCTGCACCGAGCTGTCGGTGGTCTACGCCCAACAGGGTTGGGGGCAGCGGCCGCACATCGTCGACTCGGTCGAAACCCTGGCCCGAGCGACGGTTGCGCGCGCCGGTCGTACTCCACGACGATGATCGATCTGGTATTCCCGAGCGTCGATCTCGCCGCATCGTGGCGGGCCGGCGTGGCCGAGTTCCCGCCGGGCGCGGTGCTGCACGGTTTCGGGTACGACGATCAACTCGGCTTCGAGCTCGCTACTGCGGCCGGATTCGCGGATTTCGTACAGTCCCTGCGGGACGCCGAGCGCGGTGTCGGGCTCCCGGCCGGCTGGGTGCCGTGCACGACGTACTGGATCATCGACTCCGCGGAACCGGACCAGCTGCTCGGTTCGCTCGCGTTGCGTCACCACCTCGAGAATGACTTCCTGGCTGAGTACGGCGGGCACATCGGCTACGGCGTGCGCCCATCGGCGCGACGTCGCGGGGTGGCATCGGCTGCGCTACGGGCGTCGTTGCCTCGTGCGCGCGCCCTCGGGCTGGACCAGGTGATGCTCACCTGCGACGACGACAACCTGGCATCCCGCGCCACGATCGAGGGTTGCGGCGGTGTCTTCGAGCGGATGGCCGGGCAACGGCGCCGCTACTGGATTGCGACCTGATGCCGACCGTCGCCCAGCGCATCACGGCCGAACTCGTCGCCGCGCGACAGGCATCACGCTGCCCGTCGATCGCGGCGGCCGTGTTCATCGACGGCATCGAGGTTTGCAGTGGCGCAGTCGGCGAAACCACTGGCCGGGTGGGCGGGCCGGTGGCCACTGCGAGCACTCGGTACCGGATCGGATCGATCACCAAGACGATCACCGCGATCACCGTCCTGCAACAGGTGCGGGACGGTCACCTGGAGCTGGACGCACCGGTGAGCGACCGGCTGCCTGAATTGACCCTGGGCAACCCCGATGTCGCGACGGTGACCACACGCGCTCTGCTGATGCACGGCAGCGGACTTCTCGCCGAGCCCTCCGGGCCATGGTGGGAGCGCAGCCCGGGCCGCACCTGGGAGCAGCTGACCCCCCAGCTGCTACGCAACCCTGATCTCATCGGGCGATTTCACTATTCCAATACCGGGTACGCGATCCTCGGCGAGCTCGTCGCACGCTGCACCGGGCGCACCTGGTGGGACGTGGCCCGCGACGACGTGCTCCTGCCGCTGGGTATGACCAGCACGACGTATGCCGCGCCCACCGACTGCGCGCCAGGTCTTGCTGTGCACCCCGACGCCGACCTGCTGCACACCGAACCGGCCTATGACACTGCTGCGATGGCTGCGGCGGGCCAGTTGTGGTCGACGGTCGGAGACCTGGCTCGCCTCGGCGGTTTCCTGGCGCGCGGGGATGGCCGGGTGCTGCCGAACGGTCTACTTTCACGCATGCTGACGCCCCGCCTGGTGGATGATGTGCCGGGTCGGACATGGACGCGGGCCTACGGATTCGGCGTCGATGTCACCGACCGGTCCGGCACCCGGTACGTGGGGCACGGCGGGTCGATGCCCGGGTTCGTCGCTTGCCTGCGGGTCCGGGCCGAAGACGGTGCGGTGGTCGCTGTGCTCGCCAACTCCACTGCCGGTCACGACGGCGAGCTGGCCTACCGGCTGCTGGCCGCTGCGGATGTCGAACATGTTCCGGACGGTGTGATCCGGGCCGTCGACACCACATCGGGCGATCTGGCCGGGCGGTGGTTCTGGGGGCCTCGGCCATACCTGGCGCGCCCTGGCCGGGGCGGCGCTCTCGAACTCGCCCCGGAGGGCGCCGGCCGCGGATCGCGTTTCGTACCCAGCGGGCCCGACATGTGGACCGGTCAGGACGAGTACTTCGCGGGTGAGACGTTGCGTGTGCTGCGCCGCGGTGAGCGGTCCTCCTACCTGGACCTGGGCTCGTTCCGCTTCACCCGGTCACCGTACGATCCGTCCTGCGACATACCCGGCGGCGTGGACCCCGCCGGCTGGCACTAGTGCGTTACGTGAGCCGCACTTCCGATCCACTGCACGAGGGAGATCCGTGGAGCACTGGCTGAGCACGATCCCACCGATCGTCGTCCTGCTGGTCGTGGGCGTCGTGGTCCTCGTCGAGAGCATGGGCATCCCCTTCCCCGGCGAGATCGTGCTCGTCGCGGCCGCCGTCGGCGCGTCCCAGAGCAAACTGGACGTCGGGCCGTTCGAGATCGCGCTGGCTGCGACGCTCGGTGCCGTGATCGGCGATTCGATCGGTTACGGACTCGGGAGCCGTTACGGTGACCGACTTTTCGTGTGGTTGGGCCGCAAATTCCCCAAACATGTCAACCCGGACGTCCTGGCCTACGCCGAGCACATTTTTCACCGGTACGGCCTCCTCGCGGTGTTCTTCGGCCGGTTCATCGCGTTGCTGCGGATTTTCGCCGGACCGCTCTCCGGGTCGCTACGCATGCGGTACAACCGGTTCCTCCCGGCCAATGTGCTCGGTGCGGTCTGCTGGGCGGGCGGCACGGTCTACCTCGTCTTCTACCTCGGTACGGCCGCCGAGAGGTATCTGAAGGGTTTCTCCTATGTCGGGCTCGCCATCGCGGTGATCTTCGCGCTGGTCGGTTCGACGTTGCTGCGTCGACGGTTGGAGCACAACGTCGAGGCCTACGCCAAGAGCAGGCGCACCGAGAGCAGCTCGTCGATTCACCGCTGACCAGCATGTCAAGCTATGCAGCATGTGGGCAGTGCTCGGGGTCGTCGGCGCGCTGACGGTCATCAGCGGGGTCCTGCCTGCATCTGTCGCATCACAGGTCGCACTGGTGCGTGGCGGGCCGATCATGGCATTCCTGGTGGCGATCACGGTGCTCGCGGAACTCGCCGACCGCGCCGGAGTCTTCGATGCGGCGGCCGGGGTGTGCGCACGCGCCGCACGGGGTTCCACCCGCGGTCTCTTCCTGCTCATCGCGGCGCTCGGAACGCTCACCACTATCGGTATGAGCCTGGACACGACGGCCGTGCTGCTGACGCCCGTCGTACTGGCAGTGGCTACCCGCCTGGGCCTGGCACCCCTGCCGTTCGCCTTCCTCGCCGTCTGGATTGCCAACACCGCCAGCCTGCTGCTGCCGGTATCGAACCTGACGAACCTGCTCGCCGTCCAACATCTGCAACTCTCGACGCTGGCGTTCGCCGCCCGGATGAGCCTGCCGGAAATAGTGGCGGTCACAATCACTGTCGGGTATCTGGCCGTTGTGTTCCGTCGCGACCTCACCGGACGGTACGAGCTGCCCGAGCCTGCGGCCGTACAGGACCGCGCATTGTTCCGGATTTGCACTGCAGCGTGCGTGGCCCTTGCTCCAGCGGTACTTGTCGGTGTCCAACCGTGGGTTGCCGCGACCGTGTGTGCAGCGGTCAGCGCCGCGGCGTTCTGGTGGCGTCGCGGCGCCTCGCTGACGTGGTCGCTCATTCCGTGGCGGATTGTCATCTTCACCGAGGGACTGTTCCTGATCGTCACCACGCTCGCCCGGCACGGCGGCACCACCGTGCTGGCACATCTCGTCGGTCACTCGGCCCTCGCGACCACCTTCGTGGCCGCAGGACTCGGCAACGTCGTCAACAACCTGCCCGCCTACCTCGCCGTCGAACCGGTGACCTCGACCGCTCACCCGACGCAGCTGCTCGCCGCCCTCCTGGGCACCAACGCCGGCCCCCTTGTTCTCGTCTGGGGCTCGCTGGCGACGTTGCTGTGGCGGGACCGGTGCCGCGCGCGGGGGCTGCACATCTCCGCCGGCCGCTTCGGGCTGATCGGACTCGGCGGCGTGCCTCTTGTGCTCGTCGGCACCTGGGCCGCACTGATGATCACCAGCGGGTGACCGGCTGTTCCCCGAGCAACCCGTTCCCTGAGCCACCCGTTCCCTGAGTCACCCGCTCGCTAGGCTGCCCGCGATGAGTGAGGACGATAGGACCACCTTCGTACCTGTGTGCGTGATGCTGGTGCGCCGAGCCGATGACCACGTGCTGCTGGGTGAGAAACTCACGGGCTTCGGCGCGGGTCAGGTCGTCGCCCCCGGAGGGCATCTCGAGCCGGGCGAGACCGCGCTGGAGGCGGCGGTCCGGGAAACCCACGAAGAGACGGGACTGACCGTCGCCGACGTTGAGTGGCGCGCAGCCCTCACCTTCGAGTTCCCGACCCGACCCGCATGGAATCTTGCCGTGCAGGTGTTTTCGACTTCGACGTACGCCGGTGAGCTGACGGCCACCAGCGAGTTGGACCCGTGGTGGTGCCCGGTGACCGAGCTGCCGCTGGAGCGCATGTGGGACGACGACCGCTACTGGCTGGCGCGGGTGCTGTCCGGCGAGCGGCTGCGCGGCCGTTTCGTCTACGGAACCGACAACACGACCGTCGCCGCTGCAGATCTGAACCCCGCCTGACCCACCCAGGTGGCCGGAACCACCCAGTTATCGCGCGAGTTCCAACTCCTGGGCACGGTGGTATTCCGCCACGACCGTCTCCACGACCGACGGCCATGCCTGGGTAGGTCGATGGATGGCGTTGTGCTCGGTGATACGCCGACGCAGATCGTCATCCGTCGCCAACCGCACGATGGCCTCAACCATCCCGAGGTCGTCACCGGCGAGCAACCCGTTCACGCCGTGCTCGATGAAGGTCGATACCCCGCTCCGCCGCGGCGCTACTACGGGCAACCCCGTGGTGCGCGCCTCCAGAGCGGCGATTCCGAAAGCCTCCAAGGTGCCTGGAGAGATGTAGATGTCGCTGGCCAGATAGCGCTCGCGCAACTGGGCCCTCGACATCCGCCCCGGCAGGCTGATCCAGTCCCCGGCCCTCAGCTCCTGGACGTGTGCCTGCACCCGTTCGCGCAATTCGCCCTCGCCGAGGATCTCCAGACGTATGTCGCGCTCCGGCACCCGCCGCCGGACCTCGGCCATCAGATCCAGCAGAGCCAGCGGACGTTTGCGCCGGGCAAGACGCATGGCTGAGACCACCCGCAGCACCCCGTCGTCAGCCCGCTCGTTCGGCCCGTCGCGCTCCCAGTCAGAAGACTGGATCCCGTTGGGCACCAGATGCACCGGGTATCCCGGCCCGGCCATCCGTTGGACGGGCGCAGCCGCGACCGTCGACACCGCCGACAGGGCCGCACCGCGCGCGCCCCAGCGACGGACGTAACCCGTCGCTCCGATCCAGTGCGCGGATCTCCCGTGCACCGAGTGCCAGGTCACGGCCGTCGGCAGCCCGATGCCCTGGGTCACCCGCACGCAGTCGAAGGCGAACGGACTGACGATGCCCATATGCGCGTGTCCGACATCGAACCGGCCGGCCTGCAGCATCTGCCGCAACGCGCGCGGCGCAAAGGGGTTGACCGGAAAATCCTTCGGCAACGTGATGGCCAGGCGGTGCACGGGGATACCGTCCAGCCAGTCGGTGCCCACCCGTAGGCGCTGCGGACCGACTGTCGCGGTGAAGACTTCGACCTCGTGCCCGGCGGCCTGCAGATGACGCGCCAGGTCGTGCACCTGGACCTCGATACCCCCCAGACGCGGCAGATAGCAGTCGCTCAGCAGGGCCACCTTCACGCGCCCCAGGATGACATGCGCCAGACTAGACGGCGATGTCGCACACTCTGGTGGTTTTCCATGCCCATCCCGATGACGAGGCGCTGCTGACCTCGGGGACCATGGCCAAGGCCGCCGCCGAAGGCCACCGCGTCGTCCTGGTGGTCGCCACCGACGGCGACCTCGGACTGGCTGCCTCCTCCTACCGCGCTGGTGGAGCCTCGCTGGCCGGTGTCCGGATGCGCGAGCTGGCAGCGTCGGCGAAGGCCCTCGGAGTCGCCCGGACCGTGCACCTGGGGTACGCCGACTCCGGCAGCGGACCACTGCTGTACGACGACCCGCCCGGTATGACGCGCTTCGCCCGCGCCGACGTGCAGGAAGCTGCGGGCAAACTCGCGCTCATCCTGCGCGAAGAAAACGCGGACGTGCTGCTCAGTTACGACGCGGCCGGCGGGTACGGGCACCGTGACCATGTCCAGGTACATCGGGTGGGCGCCCGGGCCGCACAGCTCGCGGGCACCGCCCGCGTCCTGCAGGCCACGGTGCCGCGCGACCTGCTCGTGCGCGCCATTCGGCTCGCCGCGCGGTTCTACCGCTTCCCCACGGACTTCGAGATCGACTCCTACGAGCGCGCCTACTCCCCGCGCGCCGCCATCACCCACCGCATCAGGGTCTACCGGCAGATCAGCGCCAAACGGGCCTCGATGCGCGCGCACGCCTCACAGGCAACCGACGACTCCCCGGGTGCCGGCGACCGCACGCTCGGGATGTTGCTGCGGATCCCCCGCCCTCTCTACGATCTTGCCTTCGGCCGCGAATGGTACGTGGACCCCGACCACCGGGGACCGGTATCGCACGACATCTTCGCGGACCTGCCACCCATGAGCCCTCAGCCATGAGTGTCCAGTCCGGTCGCCCGACGGTCACGCGGGGCCAGATCCGCAGCGCCGTCATCGGGATGACGATGGCCGGTCTGCTGTTGGGTGTGGGGCTGCCGCTCGTCGCACAGACCAGCTGGCACGAAATCGGCCAGCATCTCTCGCAGCTCGGGCCGCTCGCAGCACTCGAACTTTTCGGCCTCGTTGCCTTCGGACTGTGGTGCTACACCTTCACCCTGACCGGATCGCTGCCGGGCCTGAGCCATCCCAAAGCCCTGATCATCAATGTCTGTGGCTCCTCGGTATCGAATCTGCTTCCCGGTGGCGGCGCCGTCGGGATGGCCGCGACCTACTACATCGCGCGTAGTTGGGGTTTCACCCGCCGCAACATCTCCACCTCGATCATCGTCAGTGCGGTGTGGAACGTGCTCGCCCGGCTGGCGATGCCGTTGGTCGGCCTGGCTGCGGTCTCGACCTCGAAGAACGCATTGCCTCGTTCGGTACGCACTGCCGCCCTGTACGGCGGCGTCATCGGGCTGCTGGTACTCGCCGGATTCATCGTCGTGCTCATCAGCCCGGTGCTCACCGCGCGGCTCGGGCGGTTCCTGGACAAACGCGTGGCCGGGCTGATCGCCCGCTGGCGACGTGGCGATCAGCGCGGGGTGCGGCCCACCATCGCCGTGCTGCTGGCCGATCAGCGCACCCGCCTGTCGGTGGTGACGAAGTCCGGATGGCTGCCCATGACCTTCGGCGTCGTCGCCTTCCTCGGGGTCTACTTCATCTTGTTCTGGCGCACGATGACCGCGGTGGGTGTCGATCTGCCCATCGCGGATCTTTTCGCCGCCTACGCGCTGGGCCGATTGCTCACCGCTGTGGGCGTCACGCCCGGCGGTCTCGGCATTTCCGAGGCCGGGACACTCGCGGTCCTGGTCGCGTGGGGAGCCGACAAACCGGCGGCGGCCGCCGGCGTTCTCATCTTCGCGGTCTTCTCCCATCTGCTGGAGGTACCGCTCGGCGCGATCGGCTGGGCGGCATGGTGGAAATCGGCCAAGGTCGACGTCGCCGACGATTCGGTGGACGTGGAGGCGCTACCGGAACAACTGGCGTGATCTGTCAGCGCAGGAAACGGTCGGCGGTGCGCGCCACCCATACGTACACGACGAGGGTGCCCACGGCAACGGCGATCACGGCGGCGAAACCGAGGATCGCGGCGCGCCAGTTGGGCGCCGTCTGAGCTCCCCAGGCCAGCAGGAGCAACGACACGAAGGCAACGCCTGCGGTCGCCGACCGCAGGGTCTGCGCGAGACTGCGCTGCATCCGCGCCGAGGCCGAGTCCGAGATACTGCGGTCGCGTCTGGTGCCACCCAGAGCGGCCACCACGGCGAAGGCAACTGCGGTCCAGCCCAGACACACTGCGAGTGCGGCCAGGACGTCCCCCGGGCGATGCCAATGCCCGATCACCGTGCCAACTCCGAAGAAAAAGCCGACGGCCGTACACGCCGGCACCGAGAACCGCTGCCAGGAGGCCGGCAGCACGATCAGCAATGCCAGCGAGATCGAGACCCCGACAGTGGCGTGCCCGCTGGGCATGCTCGGCAAATTATCGTCGAGGATCGCGCCGGGTAGCCGGTAGATGAACTCGTTCTTGAGCACCTGAGTAGTGACTGTCGCGCCACCGATGAGCACCAGGGCCCCCGCCGCAAGGCCCACCCGGCGCCGTCCCAACGCCACCAGCGCGAGCAGCACCCCGGCGATCCCGACTCTGAGCACGGACACCTGCTGCAGTCGGGACTCGATGTTGTAGAACAGCCACGGCGGTCCGCCGAGCGCCCACTCCATGCGGTGGTCGTAGCGCGCACCCGTTCGGGTGTAGACCAGAACCGTTACCAGGGCTACCAGTACAAGAGCGCAGACGACGATCACCGCGACCAGCGATCGCCACAGGGTGGCGGTCTGCCGCACGGCAGGGCGTTGCCCGGTCGGTTGGGCGGTTACGACATCCACTCCTCAATTATGGCCACTCCCGCTGGCACCGGCCTGTGCATTCTCGATGCGTGCGATGTTGTACTGATGAGCAGGCCGGATCGACGGCATCACAGATACGAAAATGGAGACCACCCGATGTTCGAAGCAGATGACATCCGCGACTGGCGGGGCCGCGACGTGGTCGACACCGACGGGTCCAAGATCGGCTCGATGGAGTCCGTCTATTACGACACCGCCACCCAGGAGCCGGTCTTCGCAGCCGTCACCATCGGGATGGTCGGACGACACAAAATCGCCTTCGTGCCGCTGGACGGGGCGCGCGTCTCCCCCGACCACCTCCGGGTGATGTGCGCCAAGAAGCTCGCCAAGAATGCTCCGACCATTGCCACCGACGGCGAGTTGACCGCCGAAGAAGAGCCGGCGCTCTTCGAGCACTACGGCCTGACGTACACCGCGGGAGTGTCCGGCGAGCGACGTCTCGGGCGACGGTGACACCTGCTACTGCAGACGCCTACGGCCAGATGCACGCACCGGTGTACGACCGGATCTACGGTGCCCGCTTCGTGCCGGATGCCGCTGTCGCCGCGCTGAGTTCGGCGGCTGGTGCCGGTGGCAGCATCCTCGAGTTGGGTCTCGGGACAGGTCGGTTGGCGATCCCGCTGGCTGCAGCCGGGCTGCGGGTGGACGGTATTGAATCCAGCACGGCGATGGCCACCCGACTGCGGGCCCAACCCGGTGGCGACACGGTGCGGGTGATCATCGCGGATCTGGCTGACTTCGAGGTGCCGGGCGCGCAGTACGACGTTGCCGTGTGCGCCGTCAGCACGTTGTTCATGCTGCCCGATCGGGAGGCGCAACAACGGTGCGTTCATGCTGCGGCGCGGCACCTGCGGGTCGGCGGGCGGTTGTTCATCGAGGCGTTCCGCCTGGACGAATCGCGTTTCGACGCGCAGCACGAGCGGGTGGAGGAACGCCCTGATCCTGGCGGCGACGGCCATGTCGTGCGCAGTGTGCACGATCCCCGCGCCCGGGCTATCCGCATCACCCACGAACTGACCGACGGCGCCGACACGAGCTCCTACGATGTCGTGCTGCGCTACCTGAGCGACGAGCAGCTCGATGCGATGGCCGCCGAGGCGGGGCTGCATCTGGTGGCGCGGTGGGACAACTGGACCGGCCAGGCAGCTGGCGAGACCAGCTCCGACCCCATCAGCGTGTACGAAAAGACCGCGATCTGACCTCAGTTGGCTCCCTTGTCACGCTGGGAAGGGTTGGATGGGGGTATGGATGTTGCTGACTGGTTCCTGAGCGCCGCCGAACGCGGTAACACCGCCACCCGCCTGGACTCCCGGCACGAAGACGGACGTGCCTGGACCTCTGGGAACGACGTCGTTCCGCTGGTGCACGGCGCCGCCTATTTCGATGAGTTGGTGCGTCAGCTGGGTGAACTGCGGTCGGGCGACCTGGCCATGTTCGTCGATTGGCGCGGTGACCCCGACCAACATCTGGATGGGTCCGGCACGGAGGTCTCGTCTGCCTTGTGTGCGGCCGCGAGTCGGGGCGCCGTGGTCAAGGGGCTGATCTGGCGCTCGCACCTGGACAACTTCTCCTTCAGCGAGGAACAGAACCGGCACCTCGGTGAGGACATCGAGGCGGCAGGGGGTGAGTGCCTGCTGGACCAGCGGGTGCGCCCGGGAGGTTCGCATCATCAGAAATTTGTGGTGCTGCGGCACCCTGGTCGCCCAGAACTCGACGTCGCGTTCGTCGGCGGGATCGACCTGTGCCACGGCAGACGCGACGACGAAACGCACGCCGGAGATGCGCAGCAGGCACCCTTGGCGCAGGTGTACGGCGATCGTCCCCCGTGGCACGACATTCAGGTGATGCTGCACGGCCCGGCCGTGGCCGATGTCGAGACATCGTTTCGGGAGCGCTGGGAGGACCGTGCCCCACTCAGCCGCAACCCGATCAATCTGCTCAGCGATGTGGTGCACCGATCCGACCGTTTCGCTGATCCGCTGCCTGCTCAGCTGCCCGATCCCGAGCCGCGAGGAACCGCGAACGTGCAGGTCATTCGCACCTACGCCAACAGGCATCCCGGCTACCCGTTCGCACCGCAGGGCGAGCGCAGCGTCGCGCGCGGCTACTCCAAGGTGATCGAGCGCGCCGAGCGGCTGATCTATGTCGAGGACCAGTACCTCTGGAATACCGGCATCGTGGGGGCGTTCGCCGACGCATTGCGCGCGACACCGTCGCTGCACCTCATCGCCGTGATCCCGCACCATTCGGATCAGGACGGTCGGTTCTCCCGCGCACCGAATCTTGTCGGCCGGCAGGCGGCACTGGACCTGCTGTTCGCGGCGGCGCCCGATCGGGTGGCCGTCTACGGGGTGGAGAATCCCGCCGGCAATCCGGTGTATGTGCACGCGAAGGTCTGCGTGATCGATGACGTCTGGGCCTCGGTCGGCTCGGACAACATCAACCGCCGCTCGTGGACACACGACTCGGAACTGGCGTGCGCGGTCGTAGATGACGCACGCGACGAGCGTGAAC
>JALYUK010000476.1 GCA_030853805.1 Actinomycetota bacterium
CCATTAGAGAGCGCATCCTGATTCTGCTCGACTCACCAATCCGATGAGGCGACTGGCACTTCCTTCGGGTCCACTCTGTAGCGCAGCGCGACCCAGCGATCGTCGTAACAGGATCCCTGACCGGGCCAATTTGTTGCTAACGGTCGACGGTCGGTCCCTCGTGCCTGGCGAGTTCAAGTTTGGCTCGTCCTCGTCGCATGTCGAGGAGGTGGTGTTGTAGGTCGTGCAGAAGGTGGGCAAGCATCCAGTCTGCTGTGATGGGAAAAGCTCCATCGAGCGGGATCGTCTGGAGTAGTTCAGCAGGGGCGAGGGTGCTGACCCATCTGAGCCACGGCAGATCCAGCGGCGCCGAGGTCAGCGAAAGAGGGGCCTCCCTGTGGGGTGGCGTGTTGGATGACCTGGATCGTCTCGCTCGCCATGTCCAGACAGTGCGCTGCGTACTCATTGGTCGACCACACCTCCGGTGCAGGGCGAAGGTCCGGGTGTGCGCAGGCAGCCACTTCGACTCGTAACGCGTCAAAGACCGCGACCAGTTCGGTGCGGAAATCGCTGGTCTCGTGCCCGCTGAAGCCGCACTCATCACACAGTTCGATCAAGCGGTCATCACTCATGCGCCAGCCGTAACTCACCGCTGGAGGCTACCGCCAGGCACTGCCCGTCGCAGGGTCCAGAACATCGGCTCTCCCGACTTCCGGTCACCGATCCCCGACCTGACGGGCAGGTTCTGTGTTTCCGATCAGCCAGGAACATAGTGCCGCGTGTGGTGGTCGCGAGACTGGGGGTGTTTCAATCCCGCTATGGGATCGAAGCCGCGTCCGCGGGCAGTCCTGTTTGACCTCTTCAACACGCTCATCCCCGGAGGTAGTCGCCAAGAGCGCGACACGGTCTCCCAGGTGATGGCGCAGACGCTGGGGGTAGACCCCGACGCCATGGCAGACCTGGTCCGGAACACTTTTGATGACCGCACCCGGGGGCGCCTGGGTGATCTGCGACAAACCGTCGCGTGGTTGGCCGCGCGCCTTGGCGGCACTCCCTCCGAGACGGCCCTCGCCGCTGCTGTGCACCTACGCCTGGAGATGACCCGCAGCCTGCACCGTCGGACGTGGGCGATTCCTACCCTGGTCGAATTCGCCCGGACTGGCACGCTCCGAGGGCTGGTCAGCGACTGTTCGGCTGAAACCCCCACCATCTGGCCCGATAGCCCGCTGGCTCCCCACTTTGAGGCGACGTCGTTCTCCTGCGTGACGGGTCACCGCAAACCTGAACCGCAGGCATACCTGGTAGCCGTTGAGCAGCTTGGCGTTGACCCCCAGGACTGTTTGTACGTGGGTGACGGTGGCAGCCGCGAGTTGACCGGTGCCGCGGCCCTTGGATTCACTGCCATCCGATTCGACCCGCCCGCGCACCTCCTGGGTGATCCCATTGACCAAGAACATGACTGGTACGCAACCGTCATCAGCGACCTCTCAGATCTCATTCACCTACTGACCTGATTGCCGTATGCGGATCCGCATACGAACAGCTCAGCGTTTCGCTGACCGGTCATCTATGGAGTGCGGAACCGGATCCAGGAGTCTGGGGCTTGCTCTGATCGACCCGGCACTGTTGGGTGCTTGGTGCTTCATTCCGGATCAGCCTCGGAGGCAATCGATTGGCCAGAGGGCGCGGCGGGCATTTCTTATCCTGGAATGTGACCGCCTACTGGCCAGGGTGCTGCCCGGTAATCGTGCGGACTGCGGCCATGCCATGTCCCGTTTGGACCGGCGAGGTAACACGCGGGTCTGGAGTGTCGGTATCGGTCCCGCTCAGCGGGTGCGCGGAGGCAGAGTCCCTGGGAGTGGTGGGGTTTGAGGGTGCGCGGCGGGTCGTGAGCGTGTAGGCGGCCATCGGCGGGATCTTCGGTGTGTATCGACCAAGAGACACAACGAAGGAGAGCCACCGATGGCCTTGTCCCAGTCTGCCCTGTCCGAGCTTCTTGAGGCGTTCCGTGCCGGCGACGGCGTGGATCTGATTCGTGAATCGGTCCGTGTCGCGTTGCAGGAGCTGATCGAACTGGAAGCAACACAGCAGATCGGCGCCGCACCGTATGAGCGCACCAGCGACCGCGCTACTGAACGCAACGGTCACCGGCCCAGAATGTTGACGACCAAGGCTGGTGATGTCGATCTGCGGATCCCGAAACTACGCAAGGGGTCCTTCTTCCCAGCCATCCTCGAACCCCGCCGGCGTATTGATCAAGCGTTGTACGCGGTGGTGATGGAGGCCTACGTCCACGGCGTGTCCACCCGGTCAGTGGATGACCTGGTCGAAGCGATGGGTGGTACCGGAATCAGCAAATCGCAGGTGTCACGGATCTGCGCCGGTTTGGATGAGAGCGTCGGTGCGTTCCGCACCCGAGGATTGGACCACGCCCAGTTCCCTTACATCTACCTGGACGCGACGTACCTGCACGTGCGTAACCGGCCCGGCAAAGGAGGCCAGGTCGTGTCCATGGCCGTGGTCATCGCCACGGGGGTCACTGCTGGTGGCGACCGGGAAATCCTGGGCCTGGACGTGGGCGACAGCGAAGACGAAGTGTTCTGGCGGGCGTTCCTACTCAGCCTCAAACAACGCGGCCTGACCGGGGTCCAACTAGTCATCAGCGACCAGCACGCCGGCCTGGTCAACGCCCTGGGACGCGCGTTCCAAGGCGCCGCGCATCAACGCTGCCGGGTCCACTTCGCCCGCAACCTACTGGCCCACGTGCCCAAGAACCAGGTCGACTACGTCGCCGCCGCGTTCAGGATGATCTTCGCCCAGGCCACGCCCGACGACATCCACGCGGCATGGGAC
>JALYUK010000005.1 GCA_030853805.1 Actinomycetota bacterium
CAACGACAAAGCACTTCACTTCGAAGACGGGCTGTGGCTGTCGGTTCCGGCAACAGACGATCCGAAGCTCGGCCCCACGGTGGTACGCATGGCGAGCATCCCGCACGGCACGACGATCAACGCCCAAGGGACCGTCGCGGAGCCCTCAACAGGCGCGCCGACCTTTCCTGCAGCATCGATCACTCCGTTTACAAGCGGTGGTCAGCAGGCGGGCGCGCCGACTTCCTCCGAGCAGAACCTCGATGTGCCATCAAACTTTCGGACGCCAAACGCAGAACAGATCGGCTTCGACAAGACAACGTTGGCCGACATCAACCAAAGGCTTCGCGTAGACACCAAACCCGGGGTCGTATCGACAACCGTCATTGAGGTGGCAACCGGCGCGCCCGGTGCACCCGACCACGGGATCGCGAACACTGCTTTCCTCGGTCCGAACGCCACCACGACATCGGTCAAGATGACGATCTGGTTGCAAACTCTTCCCGGGGAAACGCAGCCCTCACTGCTGCAATACAGCCAAACCGTACTCCTCGATTTCAACGGGCTGAGCTGGCCACATGTGACCGTCGGAACCCTCACCCGCAATCCTGCAGCAACGACAGCAGCCACCAGCACTAACCCCTCGTAAATAACACATCGGAAGCTGGCTGCCTCCCAACAGCTAAAAGGTCCTCGTCGATCTGCTGCCTATATAGATCACCGGTTGCCCAGAAAAAATGAGAAGGAGAACAGCAGTCTCGCGAACCTGCGTCATGGTTACTTGTAGTGGGACCACATTCGCAGCACATGCACCGTGCGCTGATCGGGCAACACCTCATACACGAGCCGGTGCTGAATATTGATCCGACGCGAGTAGCAGCCCGCCAGGTTGCCCACGAGCTTCTCGTACCGCGGGGGCATCGCAAACGGGTCCTTCGTGATCACGTCGAGCAGGTTCATGGCCCGCGGCTTCAGACCTGAAGCGGCCAATTTCTTGGCGTCCTTTTGCGCTTGACGTGAGTAGACCAGCGTCCAATCACTCACCAGTCAAGATCGCGGGAACCGGCCCCGGTGCCCTCATCGCGAGCCTGACGGATCGACTCGACCATCCCCGGCACCGACTCCAGGAACAAGGTCTCCTGGATCGCCTCCCAATCAGCCTCACTGACCAACACCGCGTTACCTCGCTGCCCGGTAATGGTCAGGGGCTGGGACTCGTCGTTCACTTGGTCGATCAACCGGTACAAATTCGCCCGCGCCGACGTCGCACTCACAGCAGTCATGTTTGGTACCTCCATGACCGAGCGTACGTCATACCGTACAAATCTTTGGAGAAAGGTCTCCGGATCGGAATTTTCGGCGCAAGACCGCGTGGCGACTCAGTGAAACCCCATTGAGACCGCCACCCTGAGACCCTATGGGACCCTTGGACGCCACCCCTGAGACCCCCGCTGATTTAGGGCTCAAGGAAGCCTCGCGAGTTACCGGCATCAGCCTGTCTACCTTGCGCCGCCGTCGTAGCGATCTCAGAAAGGCCGGGGCAACTCAGCACGCAGACGGCACATGGTCCATCCCGGTTCATACCCTCATCACACTGGGGATGCTCGACAAGGTGGGTTCCACTTCGCCAGCGGCAGCGACACCCACCGAGAGACCCTTTGATCCCCCTACGTGGGACCAGGTGGCATCCCTGCGAGATCAGTTATCCGACGCGCAGCAGAGAGCGGCCGTCGCAGAAGCAGTCGCACACGAACGCGGCAACGCGTTGGATGATGCACGCCGTACCATGCGAATGCTTGAGACCCGCACCGTGACACCCAGTGCGCCCCCTGATGAAGCCAGCAATCACAAGGCAAACCTCTCGTTGGTACCTACCGATCCAATATCGGAGCCACCCCCTGAGACCCGCACCGAGCGACCCCTGAGGTCGTGGTGGCGTAACCGCAAACGCTAAGCGCACGCTCCGCAACGGCACGTTGAGCGCGTCTCGATAGACAATCGGCGACCGGGCCGGCTCTGGCTCGCCGTTCAACGATTTATCGGCCCATCCCGTGGCCTCGGTCTCGTCCGGGTGTCGGTGGTTGGTAGGGCCGTGCGCCCATGTCCCTACTGGCCCGGGGTGTGGGCCGGTTTTGTGCGTACGCCTGGCCTCGGGCGGCGCTGTGCTCGCGTGCTGCTGCTACGAGCTGGCTCAGCTCGGTCCCCGCGTCGAGGCCGGTCCACGACACCAGCGTGGTGAACGCTGCGGGGTCACCGCGTTCAGCTGAGCGGATGGTGTCTTCACGGACCAGCACCTGGTTATGTCCCTCGTTGGTCATGCTGCTGTGACCGAGCATGGTCCGGACCCGTTGCGCTTCTGGGCTGAGGTCACTCCACGCGGTAGGCCGCGCCGCCCGCCAGGCCACCTGGGCGGCCACCTTCTGGTCAATAACCGCTTTGGCGGCTGCTCGCGCTCGTGCGGCCTTCGGTGCGCCACGATCCCCCCACCATTGGGCGGTCGCCGCGCTCTGCTGCCGGTAGCTCTTTTCAGCCTCACCTACGAGTTGCCACGTCTGCCCGGCCGCGGCAATGTCCTGCACCCACTGCCGGTCAGCAGCTGCCTCCTCGTAGGGGTCGAAGTGCTTCTTACGACCCCACACCGACCGGCCCGGCTCGGGGCGGGCCGGTAACGGTGCCCGTGGCGTGTCCAACCGCGCGCTCAGTGGTTTCCACGCCAACGACTTATCAAGTTCGGACGCCTTAAACCAGACCAGCTCCCCGGCCTCATCGGCGTGGTCTTTGCGTGGCAACGCGAACCGATACCCATTCATCCGCCCCGTGCTCGCCACATTCGCCTCATAGAGCACACCAAGATCGACTAACTGCCCCTCAAACTCGGCCCGCCCGAACCCGGCCGCATTCGTCGCAGCCCAATGCACCCGCGCCGCAAGGCGGACCCGCGCCGGGGTCTGCCCCGTCACCTCAGCACGCTTCCATTCCTTCTGCGTGACCTGATGATCAGCAACCCGCTTCGTCTCCGGCGTCGAGACCACCGGGGCCTCACGCAAACCATGCGCCTGCTCAATACCCCGCCGTGCACGCTGCGCGGCCCACCGATCATTCTGACCCGTCCACACCTTCGCGGCCGGGTCCTCACTAACCCGCGACACCACCACATGAATGTGATCCGCCCCATGCTTCACCGCAACCCACGGGTACTCCTCAAACCCCATCGACTCCGCGAACTCCTGAGCAATATCAGCCCATTCGCTGTGCCCCATCACCCGGTCAACCGGGTCCGACCGCAACGAACACTGCCACACAGGTTTACCAATATCATCCCGGCCCTTGTGCGCATCCCGCATCTGCGACGCCCAATAACCCGGACCCAGATCACCCTCAGCCCCCATATTCGACGCAATCACCTGCCCGCCCTTCGTGACCCCATCCTCTAAAACGTGTTCATTATCCCGACCCACACCATGCAAATACGCACCAATATCACCAACCCGCCTACCACGCGTGATCTTCGTAATCACAACGACCCCTCCCGCAATACGCGTAGCTCGTGCTGTGTAGCCAC
>JALYUK010000027.1 GCA_030853805.1 Actinomycetota bacterium
CACCGAGACCCACCGGATCCGTGACCTGGCCCAAATGATCTCCGACCGCACCGGCGTCCCCATCACCAACGTACCCAACCCTCGCAACGAGGCCGACGAGAACGAACTATCTGTCGACAACGACACATTCCTACGCCTTGGCCTGACCCCCATCACCCTCAGCACACGGCTCATGGACGAGGTCAGCAACATCACTCGCAAATACGCCCACCGGTGCGACACCGACAAGATCCCCTGCTCCTCCACGTGGAACAAGCCAGCAGTGTCCGGATAACAATCTCACCATTTCCCGGACAGTCCCTCAGATTCGGATACTTCCGATACTCCCTACTCCCTGCCCCGGTGCACGATGTGACTGGGCAGGGATTCTCTGCGGAACGACCTCTCCTGTGTATGGGGTGGGCTGCTGCGGTGATCTCGGACAGTGGGCCCTTCTAATGTGAGGGGCATCTGTTGAAAGCGGTGCGTGGTTCGGTTGCTGGATTTACAGGGCCCCATTTGACCCTCCGGTGGCGCGCAGAGTAGGTAACTTTGAATCGTGGGAATGGAGAGCACGATGTGAACTTCGTTGTTGCTGTGCCGAACACTGGCAGTGCTGGGCCCCGGTGGCAGTGGGTGCCAGCAGAGCAGCACATCGTGGCGCTGACGATGGAGTTGCCTGCACCAGGTAATGGTGACCCGGTCTGGGTACCTCAGGTGCTACTGCTCGTGACTTTCATCGACGCCGACGGCGACGTCATCGACCCCCGACGGATCTCGGTAGCAGCAAACCAACGGGCACTGCTAAATACCGGCAGCTACGTGCCTCTGATCAACAACCGCGGATGGTGCCAGATCGGCCCACCCACCCTATGGGCCGACACCAGCATCGAGCAGATAATAGCCACCGCCCGCGCGGTGGTTGGCCCTCTCACACCCCCGAACGGAAGCCCCGACCAGGCTCTGGAATATGAGCACTGGGAACACCTGGCAAAAATTTTGCGCGCCCACGGCGTCACCATCACCCCTCAGGACCTACCACGCCTTCCCCACCACGTTGCGTTCAGCGCCCGCCTCCAGGCACGGTTTAACCCGATTTAACCCATCACCCCCGAGGGACACCACGACCGAACATGACCCGCCTTTCCGGACAGTCCCAGACGATGCTCCTCAGAATTGAAATCTTTCTGATGCCTGTACCAAGCTGTTGAGATTTCGTGAACGAGCAGTAGAGCTAGCCCTCATCGCGGTTGTGGCCATCCTGGCCGGCCCCGTAAGCGGAACCACTACCGGCGCACCCCGCCGTCGTCCACCTGTCCCAGGCGGGCGCTGGTGCTGAGAGTGCCGTATGCCCTGTTCGGTGATCCATCCCGGTCAAGGGGGGTTAACCGGCATACTGTTGTAGTGACAGAACTGAAGATCGGCTACGTGCGGGTTTCCACCGTCGATCAAGACCTCACCGCGCAGCAGAATGCTCTCGCCGCGCTCGGTGTGGACCCCAAGAGGATCTACCTGGACCACGGTTTGACCGGCACCAACCGCGACCGTCCCGGGTTACGTCAAGCCCTGGCGGCGTGTCGGGCCGGTGACACCCTGGTGGTCACCAAACTGGACCGGCTCGCCCGTTCCGTACCCGATGCCCGCGACATCATTGACGAGCTCACCGCCAACGGGGTCACACTGAACATTGGCGGTTCCCTGCACGACCCCACCGATCCGATCGGCCGGTTGCTGTTCACGACCCTGAGCATGATCGCCGAATTCGAAGCGGACCTGGCCAGATCCCGCACCCGAGAAGGCATGGCCGTGGCCCGGTCTAAAGGGCGGCTACGCGGCAAACAACCCAAACTTAGCCCCCAGCAAGAAGCCCACCTCGTCGAGCTCTACCGCGCCGG
The DNA here is from genome assembly GCA_030853805.1 of Actinomycetota bacterium. Lineage (GTDB taxonomy): Bacteria > Actinomycetota > Actinomycetes > Actinomycetales > Dermatophilaceae > Allobranchiibius. The sequence goes on from JALYUK010000027.1 coordinate 1,875, forward strand.
CGGGCGCACCATCACCGAACTCGAGGAACTGTTCTCAGTGACCCGTTCCACCATTTACCGAGCTTTGCGGCGCGCTGAATCGGCGAAGACGGTCCGGGATGATCGCGGGTGAGTAGCCCATCATTTCGTCGACGGGACTACAGATCGCGATGACCTGTTGGTCGCCGGTGTGCATGCATCCGGCGACCTGGAGGACCTGCGGGAGCTGATGCGCGGGTTGGTCCTGAAAGGACAGCGCCGGGTGCACATGAAGAATGAGAGCGAGCCACGCAAACGTATGATTGCTGACGCGATTTGTGGGCAGGAGTCACCGCCACTGTCTATGACGCCGGCCGACGCTACGGGCGAGAACTCGATGCCCGCGCTGCGTGCCTACGGGGCGTGATCCACGACGCCAACGAGAAAGTCGACATCCTGCTGGTCTGGAGCAAGACGACTCACTGATCGACTGGGACCGACGTTAGCTCTACCTTCTGGCCAAGGAAGCACATCTGGACCGCTCGCGCTAGGAACATCGCCGCGCCAGTACCGAGCAACTCCTGGCCATCGCGCCCGCGATCGCCAGGTGCTGGGCCAAGGGCGGACACTGGCCCCGCCGCATCGAACCCGTCGTGACCACCGTCCGGCAGGTATAACCACCCTCGGGCAGCGCGAAGCCCGGCTCACCAACCGTCCGGATGGCTGCCGGGCTCACTTCAAGCAACTAGTGCTGCAGGCACTCGGATTATAGGCGAGTACCACGAACGCTGACATACAACCGCAATACCGGCCACCCAAAAGAATTAGCGGCCTCGTGCCCTCGCTCAACGTCAAATCCCGTACTGATCTTCGTCTGACCCCGTCACGTCGCGTGACGTCAGTGCCGATAACCAGGTTCCACTCCCCCAACTTTTCCGTGATCGGATGAGCCCCATCGACCAGGCGGTCAACGGCGACGCCCGAGCCGTGATGGCTGCTGGGACATCTCTTTGACCAACGGGGCGCCCGCCATAGTGGACCTGGACCACGAACGGACGGTCTGCGGAGCGGCGCGCCGAGCGGGGGTGACACGACCACAGCTCGACAGCAGGGCAGAACCCCGCGGTGACGTCCCGCTGAGTGGTGGGGTTTCGTCACACCGTGCGGGT
>JALYUK010000041.1 GCA_030853805.1 Actinomycetota bacterium
GCGCTGCAGGGGTGCCATGCTCGGTAAGACGGCGAGCTCGAGGCTGGAGCGGGCCAGCGGTCCCCGTAGGACCGTGGTCCCGGCGCCGAACTGGGTCGCGAGGCCCTGCACCACGCGAGAGTTGGCCGTCGCCGTGGTCGCCAGCACGGGAAGGTCGGGATGAACCCGCACCAGGATGTCGGCAACCCGCCGGTAGTCGGGTCGGAAGTCGAGTCCCCAGTCCGACACCGAGTGGGCTTCGTCGATGACGACCAGCCCGAGACGCCCGGCCAGTGACTGCATCACCCGGGCGCCGAAACCCGGGTTGGCCAACCGTTCCGGCGAGACCAGGATCAGGTCGAGCTCGTCGGCACCCAGCTGCTGCTCGATGGAGCTCCACTGCTCGATGTTGGAGCTGTTGATGGTCGCGGCCCGCAGACCCGCTCGCGATGCCGCAGCGACCTGGTCGCGCATCAACGACAGCAACGGCGACACCACCAGCGTCGGACCACGACCGACACGGCGGCTCCAGGCAGTGGCTATCCAGTACACCGCGGACTTGCCCCAGCCGGTGGCCTGCACGACCAGCACACGAGCGCCGGGCCGGGTCAGCGCCTCCAGCGCCTCCCCCTGACCCTCCCGCAGCTGCGCGTTCGGGCCGGCCAGCGCCGTCAGCACCTCGACTGCTACGTCACGGATATCTGGATCGAGCGCGGTGGCGGGTTCTGGGGTCACGGTTCGGATTGTGCCCCCGACCTCTGACAAGTGCTCAGGACCTGCCAGATTTCGCGGCTGCTCTGGCCATTTTTCTGGCCAGTCGGTCAGCCCGTTCGCGTTCGTCCAGTTCCTTGGCGCGCTCCAGGGTCGGGGCGCTGCCACCCAGCCGGGCGGGCAGAAAAACGAGATCTTCGCCGGACATCGCCGGGTAGGACTCCTGCACTTCGCGCAACATCGTGTCCATCACCGACTTGACGCGTACCGATGTCTCTTCGACATTCGTGCCCCGTGGCACCTCGATCGGAGTGCCCACGCTGATGACGATCGGTACGTGACGCCGTTTACCGACAGCCTTCGGGTGGTCTTTGGTCCAGGTCCGCTGGGTGCCCCAGAGCACCATCGGAATAACCGGTACCCGGGCGGCCTGCGCCATCCGCGCCGCGCCGGATTTGAACTCTTTCAACTCGAACGACCGGGAAATGGTCGCTTCGGGGAACACCCCGATCAACTCACCGGCCCGCAGTGCTTTGACGGCTTCCCGGAACGCGGTCGCGCCCGCCTCCCGATCGACCGGGATGTGCTTCATACCGCGCATCAGAGGACCGCTCACCTTGTGATCGAAGACCTCTTTCTTGGCCATGAACCGGACCAGCCGGTGCACGTCGTGGGCAGGTATCCCTGCGTAGGCGAAGTCGAGGTATCCGATGTGGTTCAGCGTGATGACCGCGCCGCCCGTAGTGGGAATGTTGTCCGCGCCGATCCGGGTGATGTCGTTACCCTGCAGCCAGAACAGCGTCCGCGCTGCCGCGACGATCGGTCGGTAGACGGGTTCCATCCGGTCAGACTAACTGCGATCGGACAAGGCCCAGGCGCTTGCGGCGCTGACTGCTGCCGCTCCCAGCACGGCCGGCCACGCACCGACTTTCTTGGCGAGCGGATGCGAGGCGCCGAAGGAGAGCACGTAGATGGCACCCAGGCCGGCAGCCGTCGCAGGGCCGGACCTGGTGACCCACGTGCGCGCTGCGTAACCTCCGGCCGCGGCGAGGAGGACGCCTCCGAGCGGGCGGATACCGGTCTCGCGGGCAGCGACGTAGCCGCCGACCAGGCCGGTGGCGACGATGGGGGCGGTCATGACGGTCGAGGCGTCTTTCAGTTGCATGGTGGGAGCCTAACGAGCATGTACGGGATGGAATGAGCGGCTTCCCGAAGATGTTCGACAAACTATGAGTAGTAGTGACATCGCCCTGTCCGTGCTGGATCTGTCTCCGGTGAGTTCCGGTCGCACCGGCGCCGATGCGCTCCGCGAGACAGTTCGCCTCGCGCAGACCGCCGAACGCCTGGGATACGAGCGGTTCTGGGTTGCCGAGCACCACAACCTGCCGAGCGTCACGAGTAGCGCTCCGGTGGTGATGATCGCGACTGTCGCCGCTCAGACCGATCGGATCAGGGTGGGCGCCGGCGGGATCATGCTGCCCAACCACTCGCCGCTGCAGGTGGCTGAGCAGTTCCGGGTGCTGGAAGCATTGCATCCCGGGCGCATCGACCTCGGTATCGGGCGGGCGCCCGGTACCGATCAGCTCACGGCCTACGCCTTGCGTCGCAGCCGGGAGGCGTTGGCAGCAGATGACTTCCCGCAGCAGTATGCCGAGTTGCTGGCCTACGTCGACGGCTTCCCCGAAGGGCACCCGTTCGAGCCGATCAGTGCGCAGCCCGCCGACGTGCCGTTGCCACCGGTATGGATTCTGGGGTCCAGCATGTACGGCGCACAGGCTGCTGCTGCGTTCGGCACTGCGTTCGCCTTCGCGGGCCACTTCGGTGAGGCAGACCCCAGTGAGGCGATGTCCGCGTATCGCGACGGGTTCCAGCCCAGTGGCCGGCCGGGTGCGCTGACCCGACCGCATTCGATGCTCGCCGTAGGGGCGATCGTGGCTGACGACCAGACTGCCGCCGACGCTCACGGCCGCGCCGCCGCGCTGGCGATGATCCGGTTACGCCAGAACCGGCCCGGCCCGTTCCCGTCTCCGAAGGAGGCTGCCGATCACCACTGGACGGTGGCGGAGGAGACCATGGCCGACCGGATGACCCGGTTCACCACCATCGGCACCGGCGATCAGGTCGCCGACGGTCTACGGGCCCGGGCCACCAGGTGTGGGGCGGACGAGTTGATGGTGACCACGAACGTTCATGACCCGGCGCAGCGTCAGCGCTCCTATGAACTGCTGATGAAGCACTTCCGATAGTCAGCTCCGAGCACCATCTGAAGGTGGTGAATGATCAGGCAGGCCGGCGGGTGGCCCACATCGCCACTGCAGCGGCAGCGGCGACATTCAACGAATCGACATCTCCTGACATCGGGATCTGCACCGTTGCGTCGCTGTACGCCAGCGTCCGCGCCGACAGACCGTCGCCCTCGGTACCGACGACCAGCACGAGTTTCTCGGGCAGCTGCGCAGCCAGCTCGTCGAGGTCGATCGAACCGTGCCCGAGGGCCAGCGCAGCCACGAACCAGCCCTGTCGACGTAGTTCGTCCAGTGCCGTCGGCCAGGGCTCGATCCGGGTCCACGGCACCTGGAACACTGTGCCCATCGATACCCGCACACTGCGCCGGTACAACGGGTCGGCGCACCGAGGGGTCACCAGTACCGCGTCGACTCCGAGGCCTGCCGCCGAGCGGAAGATCGCGCCGACGTTGGTGTGATCGACCACGTCTTCGATCACCAGGACGCGTCGGGCGTCAACGAGCAGGTCGCGATGGGCCACCGGGGCCGGTCGGTGCATCGCCGCGAGTGCACCGCGATGCAGGTTGAAGCCGATCATCGCCTCGATGACGTCGGTATCGGCGATATAGACGGGCACACCGCCCCGGCCCGCCTCTTCGATCAGGTCGGACAGGTCGGTCAACCAGCGGCGGCTCATCAGGAAGGATCGTGGCCGGTGACCCGCGGCGAGTGCGCGCCGGATGACCTTCTCACTCTCCGCCAGGTAGAGCCCCCCGTCCACCTCCAGCAGTTTGCGCAACGCGACATCCGTCAAGGAGAAGTAGTCGCGTACCCGAGGGTCGGACGGGTCCTCGATGACGGTGACGTGCCCGGGTATCTCAGCGCTCATCGCAGCAGGTTGACGATGGCGACCACACCGATGACGACAATGAAGGCACGCAGCGCCAACGGAGGCAGCGAACGGCCCACCCGGGCACCGATCAGGCCACCGATCAACGAGCCCACCGCGATCAGTCCTGCCGCGGCCCAGTCGACGTCGTGCCACGCGATGATCAGGAACGTAATGGCTGCAACACCGTTGACGATGGTTCCCAGCACGTTCTTGACGCCGTTCAGTTGCTGCAGCGACTCGCTCATCAGCGCACTCAGGATGCCGATCAGGATGACACCCTGAGCAGCCCCGAAGTAGCCGCCGTAGATACCCGTTGCGTACACCCCGCCCAACAACGCGATACGTCGAGCTCCGGTGTCGGCACTGACGTGGGCAGGCGCGGATTGAAGCTTTCGACTCAGCCACGGTCCGAGAACGACCAGCAGCACACCGATC
>JALYUK010000068.1 GCA_030853805.1 Actinomycetota bacterium
AGCACGATGGCATCTGTACTCACGAAACTCTCCCTCTGTGGTGTACCGCGGACTCGGTCATGCCTGTCCAGGGGAGCTTATGTGCCCCGTCGGCCCGGTGTCTGTTGCTGGTGCTGTGGCCCGGCAGCGCAGCTGCAATTCGGGTCGCAACGCGGCAGCTGCAGGCCCGGCTCCGTTGCATTCGGTACCCGCACGAGGGGCAGCACAGTGGGTCGGAGATGCACTGCCCTGCGCGCCCGTTTCGTAGGCCTCAGGTGGGTCCGACCTACGCTGGAGCAATGAATCCCTGCGTCGCGCCGCCCCCCGACGCGAGATCCAACCGGCGTCCCCACGCTGCACCGCCACCGGTGTGGATGGCCCTGACGTCGGTCGCCAGGGTCCCCCACTGATGGCAAAGCGACTCAACCGACTGGCGCTGATCCGGTTCGGGATCCTGTTGGCGTTGATTGTGGCCGGGACGGTCGCAGTGCTCCTTGTCGGCATCCCCGACGCAGCGACGTTGCGAGAGAATTTCGCGCAGGCCGGCGTACTGGGCGTCCTCGCCTTCATCGCGCTCTACGCGCTGTTGTCGCTGACGCCCATCCCCGCGTCCGCCCTGACGATCGCGGCGGGTATCAGCTTCGGATTGGTGCGCGGCATCCTCGTCGTCGACGTCGCCGCGACCATCGGTGCGATTGCGGCGCTCTACCTGGGCCGTCTACTGGGCCGGGACGCGGTGCGGGGAATGGCAGGAGCGCGGTTGGATTCCCTCGACGAGTTGCTCAGCAGGCGTGGTCTGGTGTCGGTGCTTCTCGTGCGGATGGTCCCGATCTTCCCGTTCGCAGCGGTCAACTACGCCTCGGGGCTCACGGCGGTCAAGGTCCGTGACTACGTGATTGGCACGGCGATCGGTATCCTGCCCGCCTCCGTGGCGTACGTCGCCGTAGGGGCCTACGGCTCCAAGCCCGGTTCGCTGCCGTTCGTGCTCGCGGTCAGCTCGCTGGTGATCGTGACGGTGGTCGGCGGGGTCCTCGCACGGCGGCGCAGGCAGGGTCGCACCGTCCCGGAATCGATGGCACCCACCCATGAGGAGATTCGATGATCGCCGACCGTTGGGGTGTCACGCCCGCTGACATCGCCATGAATTACGGCTGTGACGACGTGGTGGCCGCGCCGGTCATGCAGGCCTGGCGCGGCGTCACTGTGCACGCCCCCGCCGAGAACGTCTGGCCGTGGATCGTGCAGCTGCGCCTGGCGCCGTACTCCTACGACTGGATCGACAATCTCGGCCGGCGCTCCCCGCAGGAGCTGCAGGACCTACCCGACCCGGTGGTGGGGTCGCCGTTCATGGCCACGGCCGGGCGATCGGTCGGCCAGGTGCTCAGTGTGACGCCGGGTGAGCAGCTCACCGCCCGCATCCTCGCCTCAGTGATGTCCTATGTCGTGGTGCCGGCCGGTGCCGACAGCCGCCTGCTGATGAAGATCGTGATGGGTAGCGGCAAGGTTTTCGCGCCACTGGTCAGCATGGGCGACCTGGTGATGGCCCGGCGCCAACTCCTCAACCTGAAGGCGCTCGCGGAGCGCACAGCAGTCTGACCGGCAACGCGGCAACGCGGCAACTCGGCATCGGCCGATGTTCACCTTCAGTCGGTCACGCTCAGTGGCAGGGGCGGTGAGATCAGGCGCCTGCCGTCCGTTAGATCCAATGCTGCAACGACGTGCCAGTCACCAGCCGGGAGCGCGTAGCCGAGATCGGGCGAACAGCTGTCGGTGCCTACCCAGATCGGAATCTGCACAGATTTTCCTGGCACCGCGGAAAAGACGACCAGCGGCGATATCTGCATGCCGAAGTAGCTGCCGACCCCCCCACACCGTTACGGTCGACGATCACCCCGGTGAGGTTCCCGTTGGTCTCAATGTCGACGGCGGTGGCGGTGAGGTCGGTCAGCGACACGTCGAAGATCTCGAAAAATCCAGTTCGTACCGCCACCGGATCCACGAGTTCGATGCGCAGCTGAACCGGGTCTGCGAGGGTTCGATCCGCATCGATCACGGGCCCGGAAGACACCCGGGGTCCCGGCGTAGGTCTGCTGTAGAAGATCTGATCCTGCTCCCGCTGCAGGCAAATCAAGTCCTTGCGCAACGACTCCCACATCCGCAGGTGCTCCGGATCGACGCATTCGACGCGGACCCAGTCGGCGATACCGTACCGCTGAGCGACCGCGGCAATCGCGGCTCTGTCTCCGGCGGTCAGGTCGGTCACGGTG
>JALYUK010000102.1 GCA_030853805.1 Actinomycetota bacterium
ATGTCCCCCAGTTGTACCGGGGTGTATGACGTGGCGACCGCTGCGGTGTAGGCCACCCGCTCGCGCGCCTGATCACGATCATCCAGGCCCAACACCGCGACCACCACGCCACTTAACTGCTGCGGCACCGACAGCTGCCCGGTGCGCATCCGAAACGACCCGGCAGCGGTGCTCACCTGCTGTAACTGCACACCGAACAGTTCCTTCAGTACCGCGTACGTGCCTTCCACGATTACCCGCCGCCCGGGGGCGTCCGCAGTGATTACCCGCGCACCGGCCGCGGTCACCGCCGCGGTCACCGCGTCCAGATCGGCCAGATCGGCCCCGTACTTCTCCCCCAGCTCCGCTGCCCCCATGACCTGCGCCATCGGATCGGGATCCGGCAGCGCTGCCCGGCGGCGCACCACCACCGTCACCTGGATCTGCTGGTCATCCGCGACCTGCCGGGAAGACGCGTGCACTGCCTGAACCGCGTCGCGTCCACTACCCACCACCGTGGACCTACGCCCGAACTCCTGCACCATGACACTCTCCCAGTCATTTATCGTGTCCCCCCATCGTGCCCCCCGACACCGACGCAGGGAAGCACCCAGTCACCTTCTACCAACCCAAACCAGCCACTCGACACCGTTCTCACAGTGCCTGCCCCGACACCGGTACCAACAATGCCCAATCCGGATCGGCGACCGGGGACGCGGGCCAGCGGGGCGTGGGCTGTTTTTTTAAGGTGTGCGTGGGGGTTGGTGTCAGGCGGTGATGTCGGCGGTGGTGAAGCGGGCCCAGGCCAGTGAGGCGGCGATAGCGGTCCAGCCCAGTTGGACCAAGAGCCCGCTCTGCAGTGTCGACACGTCGATCTGTGAGCGGAGGAACTCGCCGAAGTCCAGCCAGTGGTCGGTGAGTAGGTAGGGGTGGATGGCCGACAGCTGCGGCAGCGCATCAAGAATGGCGCTGGTGGCCGCGACGACGATCGTGGCGGCCATGGCGGCGACTGGTACCTCGGTGAGGGTGGAGATGAACAGTCCGGTGGCCACCAGGCCGGTCAGCGAAAGCGTCGCGTACGCATCGACTCCCAGTGCCCGTAGGAGGCCGTTACCGATCCCGACGGTGTCCCCAGATAGCAGTGTGACGTCGCCGAGCCCGAACAGTGCTGCGCCCGTGATGAGCCCGACCGTTGAGATGGTCAATACCGCTGCGGCGACGAAGGTCATCGAGCCGAAGGCCTTAGCTGCTAGTAGCTTGCTGCGCGATACTGGCACCACCAGCAGGTAGCGCAGTGTCCCGGCTGATGCTTCGCCGGCGATCGTGTCGCCGCTGATGATCCCGACCGCGAGTGGCAGGAACAGCGGTAACGAAACTGCGACCGCGGTGAAGACAAGGAACAGCCCGTTGCTGCTGACCTGGTTGATGAAATCCGGGCCTCGGCCCCCGCCGCGTGACACTTTGACGGCGATACCGATCAGCAGGGGCACTAGCCCGAGTGCGAGGAGCAGGATTTGGTTGCGGCGCCGCCCGAAGACCAGGCGCAGCTCGCTGCGTAGCAATCGCCGGGTCGCGCCGCGGCGCGGACCGGGCGCCACGTCACCAGGAGCAACGTCACCGGGCGACATCGAAACCCTCTCCGGTCAGTTGAACGAACAGGTCTTCCAGGCTCGGTCGGGACACGGTCAGCCCCTGCACCGGCACGTCGGCGGCGACCAGTGCGATGGTGACGTCTTCGGGTGCTGTGTTCCCGAGGAGCGCGGTGGCCCGCCGGTCATGGGTGTGCACGTCGCGCAGCTGCAGCCGGTCCAGGACCTGGGCAGCGATGGGAACTCCGGCGGGGGTCGTGGTGACGGTGATCGTTGCGGTGTCGCCGGACCCCAGTTGGTCCAGTGGTCCTTGGCGTAGTAAACGTCCCCGGCTCATGATGCCGATGTGGGAGCAGACCTGTTCGATTTCGGCGAGCAGGTGTGAGCTGAGAAGCACGGTGGTGCCGTCGGCGGCGAGCTCGCGGACCAGTGTGCGGACCTCGCGGGTGCCTTGGGGGTCCAGTCCGTTGGTCGGTTCGTCCAGCACCAGCAGAGTGCGGGGCTGTAGCAGCGCGGCCGCGATACCCAGGCGTTGTTTCATCCCGAGCGAATACTGCCGAAAGCGTTTGTCTGCGGCCGCCGATAGGCCTACCCGTTCCAACGCGGCAGCAATACGGGTACCGGTCGTGTCCGGGTCAGCGGTCGCGTCCACCGCGTCTAACCGCACCAGGTTCCCGCGACCGGACAGGTAGGGGTGGAACGCCGGCCCCTCGATCAGGGCCCCCACCCTGGGCAGCACCACACCAGCCCGCGAGGGCATCGACTCCCCCAGCAGTTGCACCTGGCCCGCGGTAGGCGCCACCAACCCCACCAGCATCCGCAGGGTGGTGGTCTTGCCTGAACCGTTGGGCCCTAGGAAACCGAAGACCGCACCGCGGGGCACGAGTAGATCAACGTTGTCCACGGCGACTTGTCCCGACCGGAATCGTTTGGTCAACCCGCGGGTGAACACCGCCGCCCCATCACCGGCGACCCGCGCCTGGGGTTCCGCGCTGGTCACCGCCCGGCGGCAGCCTGCAAGGCACTGGGAGAGACGGCGCCGATCAGCAACCGTCCGTCGTCGGTCAACAGCACCGACACCAAAGCGGTGGACAACATCCGGCCCGTGGCGACGCGGGTCGTCAGTTCGTTGAGCAAGTTCGGCCGGTTCTTGATCAGTGCGCCCAGGTCAGCATGGGCGATCACCACGATCGAGGCCCAGCCACTACCCATCGTGGTAGGCGCCGAGCGGGGACCGTGCGCCGCCGGGGCGTGCTTGCCCGCGCCCGTGCGGGTGGGCGCGGCAACCGTTGACTGGCGCACCCGAGCCCCGGCCGGCGGGGTGAAGGTAAACACCGACGCGGCGGGCTTGGTGAACGAAATGTTGGTGAAGCCCACCTGGAACGCAGGCTTGGCAGCATTTGAGCGCGAGAACACCTGCACCCGCAGCGGCACCGACGTGGCCGAATCCACCGCCACCCGCACGCTCCCGACGAGCGAGCCAGCGACCCTGGGTGTCAGCACCAGCTGGCGTGCTGGGCGGCCCGCGACCATCACTGATCTACCCACCCGGACCTGGGTGCTCGGGTCGATCGCGGCCAGCGCGGCAGCAGCCGCCTGTGCGGGTGTACTAGCCACCTGCCCGGGCATCCTCGACCCGGCCGCACCGGCGGACTCGGCTGGTAGGAGATAATGCTCGACCTGGTTCTGTTGGTTGCTGTAGGTCCACACGTCCTTGCCGGAGTGCACAACGTCGTACTCCGCCAGCTTCCCTATCAGCGCCACCCGAGACTTCTCAGGTCCATCGACCGATACGCGCAACGTGTTGGTGCCGGTAGCCAACGTCAACGGTCCCAGGGTCCCGGCGACCGAAGAAGGCAACGCCGGCAAACCCAGATCGCTGCTCTCCTGCACCGTTCCTGACAGCGCCGTGGCGCTCGACCCGGCCACTGCGGAAATCAGCTCAGCAGCCGTGCGGGACGGCACGTTCGGGGTCGTCGTACCGGCCGACGCGGCACCGGCAGCCACAGCACCCGTCACCGTGATCGCAACGACCCCAGGGACCGCCCACCGGAAACGCCTCGATACCCACGAACTACTCATCTTTCCAGTATGCACCCGCCTCCCCAGTCGCCTGCGGACGGGAACTCGTCAAGGACCACCTGACACTCACCGACGCGGACACCCCAATAACGCAGCCGCCGCCGACAATGGTGAGCTTCAGTGGCGATTTCTATGCCGGTGCGTCACTCGGCCGCCGTGATCGCAGCGATGACCGATCGTCATAGCGAACGAGCGGCTTGCCACAGTTGCCGTTGTGATCCTGTGTCCCGTCGTGTACTCAAACACTGATCTAAAGTTGGGCGCTTTCTCCAGGATGATGCCGGCATCGCCCGCCCCAGTGATGGGAAACCCGTTCTGAGGACATGGCAGGTGGGGTCAACCCCATCGGGACACGGGCGACTTGTCGTTGACTGTTCGCCCGATGTCGACCGGTCCGCCCGCGACGGGGGGGGCCGGTAGCATCAAGAAGGTAGCTGTCCGGGTGGAAAGCGTCGATGCAGGAGCACCTTCTTTGAAGAAGCCAGTATGGGTCGTCGTAGGCGTCATCGTGGCGCTGCTCGGGTTGCTGTTCACCCTGCAGGGCGTCGGTGTGATGAAGGGGTCCTCAATGAGCAACACCACCTTCTGGGCCGTCGCCGGGCCGATCATCATCATCGTCGGGATCGCGTTGGCCGGTGTGGGCATCAGGGGCCGGTCCCGCTGAACAACAGGCGGATTCGCCGTCCTCACTCGTTGCGGGATACCGAAGCATCCACCGTCGACGACGGCGCACCTGTCGGTCGGCGGGTCATGCTCGGTGTGCTGGGGCTCGGAGCCGTCGGCATCGTGGCAGTGAGCCGGGTGTCGAACGAACTATCCGCCCTGCTCGGACCAGTCAGCCAACATGACCCCACCGGCCTGCTGTCCCTCATCCCGCTCGGAGACACCTTCCGCTACTACTCGGTGACCGGCTCGGTCCGCACCGAGTCGGCGCAGACCTACCGACTTGCCGTGTCCGGCCTGGTCGGGCAACCGCACACCTACTCCTTCGCTGACCTGCAGGCGCTGCCCCGCACCACTTTCGTCCAGACCTTCCAGTGCGTCACCGGATGGCAAGTCCCGCAAGTCCATTGGGCCGGCGTGCGATTGGCGGAACTGCTGGACCGCGCCGGGCCCAGCAAGCAAGCACAGGTGGTGCGTTTCCGGTCCTTCGACGGCACCTACACCGAGACACTCACCATGGACGAAGCACGTGGCGCGGACGTCATCGTCGCGCTGGAAATGCTCGGCGCGCCGGTGACCCACGACCACGGTGGCCCGGTGCGGATGTACGTCGGGTCCAACTACGGCTACAAGAGCACGAAGTGGCTCTCGGGCATCGAAGTCACCGACGACGAGACACCGGGCTACTGGGAAACGAGGGGCTATGCCGTCGACGGACGACTCCCCACGTAATGCCTCCGCAGAGCCCGACCTCGCACGGGAGGACGGGCGCATCCACCGGTTCAGCCGAGCCGAGCGGATCGTGCACCGCATCACAGCCGTCCTCATGCTCATCTGCATCGTGACGGCCGCCGTCCTCTACAACGGGTCGATCTCAGTCGCGATCGGGCACCGCCATCTCGTCGAGCTGATCCACGTCTACAGCGGGTTCGCGCTACCGGTGCCGATGCTGCTGGGTCTGGTCTCCTTCGCCTACCGGGCAGACCTGCACCGACTCGGCCAGTTCTCCAGCTCTGACCGCCGCTGGTTGCGCTCCCGCACCCGTCGCGACGGCACCATCCGGGTCGGCAAATTCAACGCCGGACAGAAACTGAACAGCGCGCTCACCTCCAGCTCGATCCTGGTCCTGCTCACCACTGGCATCATCATGTACTTCGTCACGCTGGCGCCGCTGGGCTGGCGCACCGGCGCGACGTTCGTGCACGACTGGTTCTCCCTCGCCCTAGGTCTGCTCATCATCGGCCACATCTTCTACGCGTTGAACGACGCCGAAGCGCGCGACGGGATGCGCACCGGCTGGGTTCCTCGACACTGGGCACACCGCGAACACTCCGCATGGCTCCACGAGATGACCGATGGTGCCGACGGCGAGCAGACCAGCGAACTGGCCGACCCATAAACGGCTGCCGCCAAAAAAATCGCCCGCCATGCTGCGTCAGACCGGTCCGGCAAAGCCCGTCCCGGGCGGTCCGTAAGCGGATGGCGGGCTCAGTCGGTCGTGCTGGGGCGACTCACCCGGTGGCGACGACCCGGAAGGTCTCGGCCAGGCGCCCGGGGCCCATCCCGGCTTTTTCAGCGTTCCGTGTGCCCCATTCGCGCAGTCTGTTCTCCAGGCTGTCGCCGAGGTGGGCGGTCTGGCTGGTGTGGGCGCGGAGGGCGGCGAGTTTGGCGTCGAAGGTGTCGGTGATGTCGACTGCGTGCTCGGCTCGTTCGTCGGCCATCAGCCATGCCTCGGTCACTGTCCACGGTTCCAGGCCTTCCTGCGTGAGTAGTTCGGGGAAGGCGAAGGGGTTGCGCGCGGCGGGGTAGAGCGCGCGGATGGTGGCTTCCCCGG
>JALYUK010000110.1 GCA_030853805.1 Actinomycetota bacterium
ACCCCCAACGTCAAGCAGCCCAGCTTCCGCTGGGTCTCAGCCGGTGGCCTGCTCGCCGTTATCATTTGGCTGCTCGTGTCAGGGCTGTTCGCCCTCTACGTCTCCTTCTCCGGCTCCTACAACAAGACCTACGGAACGTTCGCAACCGTCATCATCTTTCTTGTCTGGCTGTGGATCTCGAATATCGCCCTGCTACTCGGTGCCGAGATCAATGCAGAGGCCCAGCGTGAACGCGCCATCCAGGCGGGCCTGGACGACGACGTGGAGCCGTTTGCGGAACTACGCGACACGCGCAAACTCGACGAGCCGCAGCAGCGGGAGGCCGCAGAGGCGGCCGACATCCGACGCCGCCAGATGGGCAGTTAGAAAATATTTGCGTACGGAGTACGCAACATGGGTAGGTCACCCATCAGGACCATTTCCCGACAACCGAAGGATCTCCCACATGAGCAACAATCAGACCGACGTCAAGGACAACAGCCCTCTGGTCACCCCTCAGGGGCGCACCTCCATTGCCGACACGGTGGTCGCCAAGATCGCCGGTATCTCCACCCGCGAGGTGGCCGGCGTGCATGACGTGGGCGGCGGTACAGCGCGCGCAGTCGGAGCGCTACGTGATCGGATCCCCGGATCACGCACCAACCACTCCCAGGGCGTCACCGTCGAGGTCGGCGAGCGACAGGCAGCAGTGGATATCGACCTCGTCGCCGAGTACGGCGTTGCCATCGCCGACCTGGCAGCAGGCGTCCGCCGCAATGTCATCAGCACTGTGGAGTCGATGACCGGGTTGGAAGTAACGGAGGTCAACATCACCGTGCACGACGTTTTCCTCGACGACGGAACGGGTGAGAACGACAACCGCGCGGAGTCCCGTGTCGAGTGAATCCGCCCCCGCCGCCACAGCCGATCGGGCAGAGATCATCGCGCACGCCGTGCTCGCCACCCCCGGCGTCCACGACCTGCACGCAGGCGCCGTCGGACAGGTGGCCACCTATCTGCCCGGGCGCCGGGTCAACGGCATCCGAGCCAGGCCGGACAAGCACGATGCAGATGGCGGATACGACATCCACATCGTGCTCGCCTGGGGAGCTGCGGCTCTCACTACAGCCGACGCGGTACGTGCATCCGTGCAGGCAGTAGCACCTGGTCGCGTCGACGTCACCATCGAGGACGTGGCGCCGAAGTCAACGCCACGACTGGAGACCTCGCTGTGAGCGAACGCTCGAAGGCGCACCGGGCGGTCGCTCGTCGGCTGCACCCGGACATGGGCGGTGACACACGGGAATACGTTGCGGCAATGGCTCGGGTAGATGCGCATTTCAAGCAAGCGACCGGCGCAGGCGACCTACACGTCGTGACCCGAAACCGGACCCTGTCGTCCCTCACACGACGAGCCGGGCGCGCTGCCAGCACCATCCGGACCCGGCTCCCCCGCGGCTGGCCGGGCGCCCGCCGGTACGGCCGGCTCTAGCCCACCTTTTTCCGCACCACTTCTTGCAAGGAGAACAGTCCATGAACCGTTCCGCTCTAGGCCTCCTGGCCGGCCTGCTGATGGCTGTCGCGATCATCGTCGGAGGTTTCTACGGCTTCCTGGTCGCCCTGGTCCTCGGTGTCATCGGCTACGTCGTCGGCGCACACCTGGACGGCGATCTGGACCTGTCCCGGATCATGCCGCAGCAGCGTGACCGACGTGGCTGAGGTGGCTGAGGTGACTGAGGCGGCCGGCGGAAAGCGGTCTGATCCTGCCGCACGCGGCGTACTGGACATCCGGACAGCCGCGATCGAACACCTCGTGGAGATCATCGCCGATGAGGTACCCGGCACCGTCCGGTTCGCCAACACGCTGGACAAGCTACGGAGCCGGGGTTACCCGAACGCGCAGGCCAGCGTCCGTGGATCCACCACCTGGATCAGCCTCGATATCGCCGTGCAGTGGCCCAGCCCGGTGGAGTCCATCGCCGCCCACGTCCGGTCCCAGGTGCTCACCGAAGCGACCCGCCTGTCCGGTAGCGAGGTTCGGCGAGTGGACGTGACCGTGCACGTACTATCCGCCGACCAGGTCGGCCCACCGCGAAGGAGGGTGCAATGACCCAGGATGCACTCACAGCCAAGAACCCACCCCGGGCGGCGCCTGCGGCCGCTGTCACCGGCACGATCGTGGCGATCCTCTTCGTAGCGCTCGCGGTCGTCGGTATCCACGACCTCTTCGTCACGCAGGGTTGGGCTCCGGGAAATTCGTGGACGCGAGACGCCGTCGACGCCGTCGACGGCACGACCCGCGCAGACTGGGTGGTACCGCTCGCGGTGGCCGCGTTGCTGCTCGGCCTGCTGCTGCTCGTCGTCTCGCTGCGGCCGCGACGCACAACCCATCGCCCCGTGGCCGATCGCGAAGAAGCGGGCGACGTATGGGTCACCCCCGCTGTCCTCTGCGCACTGGCCAGGTCCGCAGCGGAGGACGCCCCCGGGGTCCTGCACGCCACACCGAAAGTTGCCGGGCGTCGGATCAAGGTTGCGTTGCACACCACACCCGGCGCTGACCGCGACCGGTCGGTCGCAGCTGCCGAGCAGCTCATCACCACGCGTATCGGCTCCCTCAGCGACCTGCGCGTGCAGGTTTCCGCCACGGAGGTCGGGTCATGACCCGGGCACCGTTCAAGACCGACCGACTGGCCACGATCATTGTGGCGCTGCTGCTGCTCGTGCTGGGTCTGGCACTGATCGACTGGCGCTACCGGCTCGTCTTCTCGGGTTATCCGAAGCGCATCTCGCTCGGCTCGCTGCCGTCGTGGACCGCCAGCGGCTGGTGGCCCTGGGCGTTCGCGCTCGTGGCCCTCACCCTGGGACTGATCGGGCTGTGGTGGTTATTCGCACACACGCGCAGCACAACCTCCAAGGCCGTCAAGATGCCACAGAGCAGCGAACACGGCACCGTCACCCTCGACACGTCGTCGTTGTCCGGCGCCGTCGCGAAATCCTTCCAGGACCTCGGCCCGTTCACGTCCGTCACAGCGACGACCACCGAGTTGAACGGGGCCAGGACCCTGCTGCTGACCGCGCAACTGGACGAGTTCGCCGACGGCACCAGCATCGATGAAGCCGTCCGCACCCTGCACTCGCAGTTGCGGTCCGCCTTCCCCGACCAGGGCGTCACCGCGCGCGTCCTGCTCACCGAGCCCCGGACGCGTCGCAGCGCCCGGCCCGACAGGTCATCCATCCGGGTGTCCTGACACACCAGAGGAAAAGAGATCCCATGGGAATCGCAGACAAGGCATCCAACGCAGCCGAAGACCTCAAGGGCAAGGGCAAAGAAGCCGCCGGCGACGCCACCGGTGACGACAGCACCAAGGCCGAAGGTCAGGCCGACCAGGGCAAGGCGTCGGTGAAAAAGGTCGGCGAGAACATCAAGGACGCCTTCAAGAGCTGAACTCGTTCGACCCGTTCCATCCGTTTCTCGAAAGGACCACGTTCGTGATCTCCGAAAACCAGATCCAGTCCATCTCCGGCGGCAACGCCATCGACTCCGAAGGAAAGAAGGTCGGCTCGGTAGGCCAGGTCTACCTGGACGACCAGTCCGGTAACGCCGCGTGGGTGACCGTCAAGACGGGGTTGTTCGGCAACTCCGAGACCTTCATCCCGCTGCGCGACGCGGAGGTCGACGGCAATGACGTCAAGGTGCCTTACACCAAGGACAAGATCAAGGACGCGCCCCGCGTCGACGCCGACCAGCACCTGGACCACGACGAAGAGCGCAAGCTCTACGAGTACTACGGCGTTGACTACGGCACCCCTGCCGCTGGAGTTGCCGGCACCAACGATCACGACCACGCCGACCACGACCACGCCGACCACGCCGACCACGATCACGCGGATCACGACCACGACGGTCATGACCACGTCGGCGACGACCGGCATGACCGGAGCGACGAAGCAGGCGTCGTAGGCCATGACACCTCAGGTCCGACCACCGACGAGGCGATGACCCGCTCGGAGGAGCAGGTCCGGGTCGGCACGGAATCGGTCGAGACCGGCCGGGCGCGACTGCGCAAGTACATCGTGACCGAGAACGTCACCACCACGGTGCCGGTCAGCCACGAAGAGGTGCGCGTCGTACGCGAGCCGATCACCGACGAGAACCGCGGTGACGCGATCCGGGGCAACGACCTCACCGAAGAAGAGCACGAGGTCACCCTGCACGCCGAGCAGCCCGTCGTGCAGAAGGAGACCGTTCCGGTGGAGCGGGTCCGGCTCGACACCGAGACAGTCACCGGTGAGCAGGAAGTGACCGAAGAGGTTCGCAAGGAGCGCATCGACACCGATGGTGCCGAGGGCGACGACCGCCGCTGACCCAGTAGGACGATCCGCGCCGCAATCTCCGATGGAGTTTGCGGCGCGTTTCGTTCATCGCTCTGGGTACCTCGCGCGTAGGACAGCCGCCGCAGCGTGGCCGCTACGGACCGCGCCCTCCATCGTCGCGGGCCACCCCGTATCGGTCCAGGCGCCGGCGAGGACCAGTCCGTCGACAGGGGTCCTCGCGGGGGGCCGCAGCGCGCCGCTGCCCGGGGCGGCGCGGAACGTCGCGTCCGGCTCGCGGGTAACGAAGAAGTCCAGCACGGTTGCGTCGCTCATACCGGGCAGCAGGGCACACAGGTGCGGCATCGCCCACTCGCGCAACTGCGCCACCGGGGTGTCGACCAGGTCCTCCGCCGCCGAGATGGAGACCGCGAGATACTGCCCGTGCGTCAACCCCGACACTTCGGTACGGTCGAAGACCCACTGCAGCGGGCTGTCGACGGCGGCAATGAACTCGCCGTCCAGCACCGTACGGTCCAGGATCACGTGCAGGTTGACGATCGGCGCCGAACCGAGCCGCTGCGCCAGATCCGGCGGCAGGCCGAGCTGCTGCAGATCGGTGATCTTTTCCAGCGCTGTCGGCGGAACCGCCAGGACGACCGCATCGAACGTCGTCTCGCCGTCGGCGGTACGGACGTTCCAGCCGGTGGGCGAGGGCGCGACCTGACTCACCTTCGCCCGTAACAGCACCGACACCCCGGCGCCGCCCAGAGCGGTCGCGGCAGCGTCGCCGTGCAACTGCTGCAGCGGCACCGTGGCCCAGCCGATATCGGCGGCCGCACGGTCGCTCAACATGCCGAGCTGGAATACCGTCGCCGCCATCGCAAGCGAGCTGTCGTCCGCGCCGGCGTTGATCGTCGCCTTGCCGATCAGCTCCCAGACGGCCTCGATGGACCGGTCGCTGCAGCCCCGCTCACGTAACCACGCACCGAAACTCTGCCCGTCGACGCCAGGATCACGCACGTCGAGTCGCCGCATCGCCAGCGCCACCGGGGCGACGCGGGCCCGCTGCGAGAGCGGGAGCCACCGGTACCACGCGAGCGCAGCGCCCAACTGCAGCGGCGCCGGCAGCCCGTTGCGACGCAGTCGACTGACCCGCGGGTCCAGCTCACTCGCCACCCGCACGTCGAGCCGGTCCTGCAGCGCGGTCTGATCGCGCACGCCCAGCCGGTCCAGGAAGGACAGGTACTGCGTACAGCACCGCATGAAGACGTGTTGGCCGTTGTCGACCCACAGCTGCCCGCGTCGGAAGGAATGGGTCAGCCCGCCGAGTTTTGCGCGCGATTCCAGCAGTGTCACCTCAGCGCCGTCATCGGCGAGACGCAGTGCGGCAGCTATCCCGGCCAGACCACCGCCGACCACGGCCACCCTCACCGGGGCAGCACTGCCCGGCTGAGCGCCCCAATCGCAACGCGGCCCTTCTCCAACGCAGGCAGCGAGAGACGGGCGTCATACACCTGAGTGGGGTTCTCGCGAATACGCAGCAGCAGTCGGTGGTATATCTGCGCCATTGCCGAGCAGCAGGCGGCACTGCGGCGGTCCAGGTGCGGCAGCAGGCGCTCACCGAGCTGGTACCAGTGATCGGCGCGGCCTGCAGCGAAGGCGATGTACTCGGCCAGCCGGGCATCGGGATCGGCCAATGCGCCGTGCTCGTCCAGTCGCAGCTCGACACCGAAGCGCTCCAGCTCATGGGCGGGCAGGTAGATCCGACCGATCAGCAGGTCCTCCCGGATATCCCGCAGGATGTTGGTCTGCTGCAGTGCAATACCGAGCTGGTCGGCGTACAGCGATGCGCGGGGGTCGGCGTCGTTGCCGAAGATCGACAGGCACAGTCGGCCGATCGACCCGGCGACCCGGCGACAGTAGAGTGTCAGCTCATCGAAGGTGTCGTAGTGCACGCCCTCCAGATCCGTCTCGACCCCGTCGATCAGTTCCCCGAATGCCTCCAGCGGCACCGGGAAGTGCTGCGCGCTGTCGCGGACCGCCACGAGGACCGGATCGGTGGCGTTGTCCAGATCGCCCAGCCGGGCACGCACGGCCTCCAGTTCGGCGGTCTTGACCGCGAGCGGAGCGTCCTCGTCACCGATGTCGTCGATCAACCGGGCCAACGCGTAGAGCGCGCAGAGCGATCGGCGCTGGGGTGGCGCGAGCAACCGGATTCCGTAGTGAAAATTGCGGGCCTCCTCGCGGGTGATCCGCTCGCACTCGTCGTACGCAGCCTCGATCGTCACGCAGGTTTCCTTTCGGTGATCAGCAGCCGCAGCGCATGCCGCAGGACATCCACGCGGCGCGGACTCGGTACGGCGTCCCACACCTCCCCGTGGCTGCGCTCGATGGCATCGGCCGTAGCGAGCGCGCCCGCGACGAATCCCGCAACCGCGATACGAGCCCATCCTCGCAGGTCCGCCACCAGTTCAGGGCCCGCTACCAGGAGATCGCGGCACCGGGTGACCTGCTCCAGGACGACGGCGCGGGCGGCACCCCGGTGCTCGGGCAGGGCCAGATCGGCGCCCGACAGACCCCGCCGGACCAGATCATCGACAGGTAGGTAGACCCGACCCTGCGCGTGATCTTCCGCGACGTCCTGGCAGTGCTCGAGGATCTGCAGTGCGGCGCACACCTTGTCCGAGCGTTGCTCCCGGATGGTGCCGTGCTGCTCGAAAGCAGCCAGAACCAGTCGCCCGATCGGATGCGCTGAGAGTGCGCAGTAGTCCCGCAGATCCGCGAAGGTCTGGTAGGTCGTGACCCGCTGGTCCATCAGGTTTGCCCGGATCAGTGCATCGAACTGATCCAGCGGTAGATCCAGCTTCAGGGCGAACGGCTGCAGTCGGCGTAGCCGGGGATCCTGCGGAAGCTGCCCGGAGCCGGCCGCGCAACGCCGCAGGTCCACGGCGTACGAGGTCAGCTGAGCAACCCGGTCACCCTGCACGACGTCGCCGAGATCGTCGATATGACGCGCGACGTCGTAGATACGGCTCAAGGCCTCACGGTGGCGACGAGGCAACACCCGCAGCGCTACCGGAAAATTCTCCGAGCGGGCCCTCCCGTCGATGTCGCCGTCGGCGACGCGATGCTGGGGTGACATGAAGGGAACCTGACTGTCGGGCGGCTCGGTCTGCCCATCCTCGCTCAGTAGACGTAGACCCGCTCACTCATCTGCAGCGCGCCGCTGGAGATGAGGTAGTCCTGCGCACTGGTCGACACCCGGCAGCAGCCGTGCGAGTCGGGGTAGGGCGGGATACTCGGCGCGCCGTGCACTGCGATGCCGCCGTTGAAGTAGAAGGGCTTGTAGAGCCCCCCGAGCGCGCCGTACTCCCATCCAATGGTGTTCTTGCGGTAGATGCTGAAGGTGCCACTCGGAGTGTTCGCGACCATCCGGCGCCCGTAGTAGGTGAAGGCCCGACCTGACCCGGTCGAGGTGTTCAGCGTGACGAGGCCGCGGCCTCCGCGCGCCACGATCAGCAGCTGGCGCGCCTTGTCGACCTCGATGTGGTCGCCGGAGTAACGCGGCCACACGCGGTACCGCATAGCGATGGCGTCCCAGGTCGCCGGGCCCACGACGCCGTCGCGCGGCAACCCGCGGTTCTTCTGTACGGCCCACACCGCCTGCTGCATCAGCGGACCGAAGGAGCCGTCGACCGCTCCCAGCCAGTACCCCGAATCGGACATGAACTGCTGCGCTGAGCGGACCCAGTTGCCCTTGTAGCCCATCCGCAAGGTGGGGCGACCGGCGGTCGCCGCGTCGGCCGGGCCGGCGAGCGCAGTGGCCCCCAGAACGGCGAGGGCCGAGGTGCCGGCCACGCTGGCGAGGAGGGTTCGGCGATCGATAGCGGTCATGATTTCTTCCCCTGTGTGCGATGTCACCGGCGAAACCGGTCTGTCTATGGTAGGACGCCGCTACGACAGAGTTGGTTGATCACAGGATGGTCACGACGTGTTGAACCTGCAGACGGTCTCCACGTCGGGTAGGCGCTCCAGTTGCCGCACCATCAGATCGGGATCCCCGCGCAGGCGCGCACTCAGCGCGATGCGCACCCTTTCGTCTGCGGTGCTGAACACGAGGTGCTCCAGCGTGGCGCCGCGGTGGCGCAGCACCCGGCAGATCCGCTCGAGCAGTTCAGGAGTCGAACGGGCCACGACCTCCAGGTGGGCGATCGCCATCACGCCTGCCCCAGCATCACGCCTGCTCCATCATCTGGGTGTTACTGGCGCCGGGCGGGACGAGCGGCCAGAGGTTCTCCTGCGCATCGATCGACACCTGCAGCAAGAATGCTCCCGGCGCGCCGAGCAGGTCG
>JALYUK010000127.1 GCA_030853805.1 Actinomycetota bacterium
GCAGGAGATAGGCGGTCTCTGCCATCGCGTCGTAGTCGTCTTTGGACATGATCACTGCGTTGCCGTGCCGGGATACGACCTCGACCGGGGTGTGGTCGTCGTTGACTTGTTGAATAAGCCCGAACAGGCCCTTGCGCGCGTCAGTCGCTGTAATTGCAGTCATAACCCCTCCTACCAGTGGTACCGAATAGCGTACCACTGGTAGTCCGTGACGCGTCTACGCCACATCGAGTACGGGCTACCCAACCCGATCGGTCGCCAAGCGTCTGGCGACCGGTGAACGATCCGCTTGCGGACGCGGTCACCTCGACCGTGTTCCGTATAGAGCACCCGAGTGGGACGGCTCCAGCGATCTGAGCGCCGAGCACCCATTCGTCGCTGGCCGTCGCCGGTGACCGTTCGTCCTACGAGACGACTATTCGCCGCACTGACGCAACAACTCAGCCAGTGATCTCGCTCCCCGTTCAGGGTGCCGATACTGCGTGGGTGGTCTGCGGTGTGTCCTGCGCTGACAAGTGTCCCAGCAGCTCAAGGCCAAGAGTGTGAGTGGCACCTACGAGGTCGACCACATGCGTGTGCGCACCTAGTACGACTATCTGAGATAGTAATTTGAGCAGTTGCTCAATACGATTTGGAGCTCGACATGGCCGTCATCAACACCGCTGGTACGAACCCGGCTCAACACTCATTTCGGTTGTTTATCCTCGTCGCCTTCGCTGGCGGGCTCTGGCTGATGGCGGTCCTAGGGATGTTGACGATTGGCGTGTTCATTGCGCCAGTAGCGGTCGCTGCTACGGCGTGGCTGATCTTCGACATAGTCAAGGGCCGCTGGCACCCGGCATGTGCGCTAGGTCTTATTGCTAGTTCTGCAGCTGTACCCACCTACTTTGCGTGGTTGTCCGCGGGGCATCCCGGAGTCTCCAGCGATGTCTTCAGCTCAGATGGCCTCCCAAATCCCCTGGTCTTCGCAGCTATCGCCGTAGCGCTGTGTCTTACCGCTGTCAGCGCGTTCACGCTGACAGAGGGTCGTCGACGACAGGCTGGCTTTGCAGCGAACTAATCCGCCCTGTGCCGGACACCGATCCCGTTGCGACACGCCTGCCATTCGGGCGGCCGGTACTTTTCAGTTGCAATCCACCGGCGCGAGAAGCTCGACCCGGGTTCCCTGACCATCGGCGGTGTGGCATCGCTGGTTGCCCTGGGAAGTTATGTCGCTGGGTCCAGTCGATATCGAACCCGAGGCCGCTCAGCCGCTCTGCGACGGCTTCCAGTTCGGCGACATCAGCGCACTGAAAGGCTGGGTGCGCTTTGAGTGCCGGTGAAAACTCGTCTTCCACCTCTCCCTGAATCTTTCTCTGGACAATCCGTCGACCGCACGGCAGGGGTGGGGTCTCTAAAAATCCTCACAGAGGAACTCATCTGCTCGATCGGGGGAGCCCCGCCGTCACCGTTGGCCGATCGGTTTGCTGTGACTCCAGGGAGCGTTCCTAGCGGCACAGAGTCGCATACGTCGCAAGCGTCGTTCGCGACCGTTACTTTGTCGGCACTCAGCCCCGCATGGCATAGAACCGGATTGCCCGCTCGTTCGCCTCGAACACCGTCAACCACGCGGCCCGATAGCCGAGATCGCCAAGGTGTTCAAGAACCTCATCATGTGCTCGTCCAGCCAGGCCGGTTGCCCAGGTGTGAACGGACGTCCCGAAGTGCGGGAACTCGCCGCGCCTCGTTGCTGGGAAGCCGGCAATTTGTCCAGCAATGCATCGAGGTCCTGCTCGGCCAATGGTTGGGGCACGGCCGGCAGACTACGAGGCTACTTTCGATTTCCCCCAGAGGAGATCGTCCATCGGAATCTGACCGTTTTTTACCGAGCGCCCAGCGGTCGAAGCGCAGCTGACACGGGCGACCACGACGGCCAGATCAGCGCACCTGTCATCGCCGGCTAGACGATCCCGAGACGGCATGGTGACAACTTCGTAACAGTCATCTGGTGTGAAGCTAATGGGGTGGCTACACCGGGTACGGTCGCTGAAAGGGTAGGGATCGAGGGCAGGGGAGCCCATGGAAACAGTCATACTAGCCACGATGTCGGTGCGCGAACTCATCGCGGAGCTGTCTGAGGTGGAAGCGGATCTGCGCCGGTGGCGCCGTCCTGGTGGCGCCGATGATTCGAGCCTCGAGGTGGGCGACCTGGTGCATCGTGAGCAGATCGTGGTGCATGAACTGCGTCGCCGTACGCGATCGCACCAACCCCGATCGCACCGAACAATCTGAGGGTCCCAACCGCGCACCGATACCTGAAGGCCTGGGTTATCTCGCGCGATCTAGCCGGTCTGTTGCCATTGGGAGATCCACGGTCCTGCGAGCAGCGCAGCCAGCACGACGCTGGATGCTGCCATGACCAGCAGTACCCCAATGCGGGTCCCACGCCCGGGTACTGATGCACCCGGGATGACCCGCCCGGTGACGATTTTGGTGGCGCTGACGGTGCGTGCCAGCACGTGCACCGTCATAACCACCACCCATGCGAAGAACGAGGCCTGGTGCAGAAACATCGCGCTGACGGGTAGCCCGAGGACACCACTGTCACCACGCGAGGGGCCCTCGATGGTCAACAGGATCCCGGTAGCCAGCAGCAGCAGGGTGAAGAGCACCACCAAGGGCCCGAGGACACGCAGTAGGACTTGCGGTGGGCCGGCCTGCCGGTAGGCGGTATCACCGGTGTAATACCGCACGATCCGCCACCCGGTGGTGCCTACTTTGAGAATGGCCGGTGGGACAAGCAGCAGTCCCACGATGAGGTGCCAGCTGATCAACCCGCCCACATCCAGCAGGGTCGCTCCTTCGATCGCCAGCAGGATCAGCAGCACCAACCCCGTCCACGCCGTCAACCGGGCGTTACCGGCGGGCCCACCAGTCCGGGCAAGGACAGGGTCACGCCGGTCGGCGCGGCCGGTGATCTCCCGCAGCGCAACATCGAATGCGTCGCGTCGAGGGTCGGTGCCGCCCGTGTTCATCGAGGCCATGTCCTGCAGTGTCGAGGGATGCCCTTGAGAAAGCTCTCAGCATTGAGATCGCAAGCCCGCGCATCGTCGGCGCATCGCTCTGCAGCGCGGTTGCGGCTAGGCGTGCTCGACGTCTTGGACGACCTCGTTGCGGCGCAGGAACCACGGCTTGAACGGCGGGTCGAAACGGGCGAAACGTGGCACACCTGTCGGCGCGAGTCCGGATGCGAGCACGGCATCCAACAGTTCGCGCAGGTGACGGTCGTAGGACGACTGCGTCCAGCGACCCGAATAGCGGGCGGCGGCAGCGGTCCGCTCGGGCACCTCGCGCACTACGACATCTGGATCTGTCGGGATCGGTGCTGTGTCTGCGGTCATCGACGCCGGCAGCACGAACGCAACGACGTATCCGCCGTCCGCACCCTCGGCCTGAACGACCGGGGCCGTCATCGCTACTTTCTCGGCCTGGGCGGCCTGCTGCACCACCGGCGCGGTCATAGCCACTGAGCATTGGGACCGGTTGTTGCCCGAGATGTATCCGAACAGGGCCCGGAACGCCCGGTTGCCGGCGTCCTCGAAAGACCCGTCCAGCGCGACCTCAGCAACGACGTGGGCCGGGTAGCGCCGCAATTCGAAACCGTCACTCTGTTGCAGGACTTCATAGGGCTGCTGCTCGGTCATGATCCCGACGTTACGCCGCTGCTGCCCAGCCGTCCGCTCACCGTTTCCTGATCGACCGCAGCGAAGCCAACGCCGGTCATCGGTGCTCGATGACCGGTTGCGCGGACCGGACGAAGGTTCGGCACCATCTTCATGGCTGAGCCCAATTGCTTGCGACCGGTCTGACCTCGGCCACCACCTGCAGGGCCAGGGAAGAGTGAGGCCCGGTCCGCGGTACCCGGTTGCCGTCAGTCGTTCGTCAGCGAAGCCCAGAGGTTGATTCCGGCCTCGACGGCATCTTTGTCGATCGCGGCAAGTTCCGAGTCCGTCAGCGGTGGACCCTGCAGAGCATCGAGGTTGGTGTCAAGTTGCTCCACCGAGGAGGCTCCGATGACCGCCGATGTCACGCGCTTGTCGCGTAGCACCCACTGCAGCGCCATCTGCGCGAGCTTCTGCCCGCGCCCTGCTGCGATCTCGTTCAGCCGGCGCACGTGGGCCAGCGTCTTCTCATCCAGGTGGTCCCCGGCGATCGTGCTGCTGTCCCGGGCCGCGCGCGAGTCCTTCGGGATGCCGT
>JALYUK010000132.1 GCA_030853805.1 Actinomycetota bacterium
ACCAAGGTATCGGCTTCGCGACGCGGATGCCGAGTGCCGACTTCAGCCGCAGACGCGGCCGATCAGGTCAGTGGCAATGACGTCGCAGGTCAGACCTATTTCTTCCAGCACCTGACCCCGTGAGGCATGCTCCAGGAATCGCTTCGGTATGCCGAACCTATACACCGGAACATCAACGGACAGCTCCGACAACCGGGCAGCGATCGCGACACCTACGCCATTGGTGACCAGATTGTCTTCGATGACCGCCACATGTCGGGCCTTACGTGCCAGATCCACGAGGTCGGGCGACACGGGCAACACCCACCGGGGGTCGATCACCATCGTCGAGATGCCTTGCGCGGCAAGTTTGTCCGCGACGCCAAGTGCAGTGGGGCACATTGCGCCCACACCCACGAGCAGTACATCGGGACAATCCTGCCCATCACGCAACACATCGATCATGCCCACCGAGCGCGCCGCTGTCAGCGGCTGCGCGACATCACCCTTCGGGAACCGAATGACGGTCGGAGCGTCATCGATGTCGAGCGCTTCACGCAGTTGCAGCTTGACCTGCTCGCCGTCCCGAGGTGCAGCCAGCCGCAGGCCGGGCACGATCGAACAGATTGCCATGTCCCACATACCGTTGTGCGACGGGCCGTCCGACCCGGTGACGCCCGCTCTGTCCAGCACAAACGTCACACCCTGGTGGTGCAGCGCGCAGTCCATGAGCAACTGGTCGAAGGCGCGATTCAGGAATGTCGCGTACAGCGCAACCAC
Organism: Actinomycetota bacterium; assembly: GCA_030853805.1. GTDB lineage: Bacteria > Actinomycetota > Actinomycetes > Actinomycetales > Dermatophilaceae > Allobranchiibius. The sequence goes on from JALYUK010000132.1 coordinate 760, forward strand.
GGGGTGCAGTCCGCCGTAGGCGAGGCCGGCGGACATCGTGACGGCGTGCTGTTCGGCGATGCCGACATCGAATACCCGCTCGGGATATTTCTCGGCGAACTTATCGAGACCGACCGGGATGAGCATGGCTGCGGTGATAGCGACGACATCGGGCCGTTCGGCGCCGACGCGCACCATCTCGTCACTGAACTCGTCGGTCCAGATGCGGCCCGACACCTCGAACGGCAGACCGGTCTCGGGGTTGAACTTGCCGATTCCGTGCCACTGGTCGGCTTCGTCATCCATCGCGGGCTGGTACCCGCGCCCCTTCTGGGTGATGACGTGCACTATGCACGGGCCGCCGAACTCTTTGGCGCGACCCAGTGCCGACTCCACAGCCTGCTCGTCGTGGCCGTCGACCGGTCCGAGATACTTCAACCCGAGGTCTTCGAACATGCCGTGTTGCGGAGCGACGATGTCTTTGACGCCCTTCTTCACCCCATGAAGCGTCTCGTACATGACGGTGCCGAACACCGGGGTGCGCTGCAACGCAGATTTTCCCCAGTCCAGCATCCGCTCGTAGCTGCGCGTCGTACGTAGCGTCGCCAGATGCTCGGCCAGGCCGCCGATCGTCGGAGCGTAGGAACGCTCGTTGTCGTTGACCACGATGACCAGCGGCAACGCCCTGTTCACCGCGATGTTGTTGAGCGCCTCCCAGGCCATCCCACCGGTCAGAGCTCCGTCACCGATGATCGCGACGGTATGCCGGTCGCGGCGGCCTTGCAGGACACGAGCCTGCGCAATGCCTTCAGCCCAGGACAGTGACGCAGATGCGTGCGAGTTCTCGACGACATCGTGTTCGGACTCTGCGCGGCTGGGGTAGCCGGACAGTCCGCCCTGCTTCTTCAGACCCGAGAAGTCATGTCGGCCGGTCAGCAGTTTGTGGATGTATGCCTGATGGCCCGTGTCGAAGATGAAAGCGTCGTGGGGAGAGTCGAAGACACGATGCATCGCGATCGTGAGCTCGACTACGCCGAGATTCGGCCCCAGATGCCCACCGGTCTTGGAAACCGATTCGACCAGGAAGGCCCGGATCTCCGCGGCGAGCTCGTCCAACTGCTCGACCGGTATCGACCGGACGTCCGCCGGACTGTTGATGCGCTGGAGTAAACCCACGGAAGAACTTCCCTTATCGGTGACGGTCCAGAACTGAGTCTAAACGGTCACGCCTGCTGATCGGGCGGGTAACCCTTCCTGGTGAGCATGCGCATCGGTCTGCCGGTGCCTCCCTAGGACCCTCAGGTCGGGCCGACGGTCTGAATCAACCACTGTTCTCGCGCTATTCGTCACCGGCGTATGCGTGCTCCTCGAAGGCGGAACCAGGCGGTTGGGACGGGATCTGGCTGAGTACGCGGAAGACGGACGTGAATACCCAGTCACCGCCCGTGCTCCCGTGCTGCACTCAGCAGGGCACCCGTGTTCAACTGCCCGGACGTAGCCGAGGCCCCGCACCCGGCGTCTGCCTGCGGGACCTCGGCGCCTACTGCAACAGCGAGGGCTGTTGCAGTTGCTTACTCACGGACGTGACCCCAGGTTCTTCCAGGCCTGCGCCGTAATCGTTGCTCGTTCCTTGGTGGTGTAGCCCATGGTCGTGATGCTGAGCACATTCGGCCCCGACACTGCGAGCTCCATGACAGCCTCAAACGGGATGTGGAGCGCGACAGGCGGGTTGACGTACGTCGATTTGAGGGCGAGGGCGTGGTCTCCCAGACCCGTCGGATCGGGCAACAGACTCATGGTGATGCGGCTTCCATCCTCGTTTACCAATGGGGTAGAACAACCCGCGACCGCAGCGCGATACCGTCCCAACATCGGCGCAAGATGACCTTTCGGCGTTACCTGCACGATCTGCGCGACCGACCGGATCTCTTTTTGTGCTTCCCCGACGGCTGCGAGGTTGGTATAGGAGACCTGGGCGGTGTTGGCCTTCTCGATTCCGCCCTCGAAGAATCCCTTGCCATCTAGGAGGGTGGCGAGCGCGGGACAGGTGCCTCCTTTGCCGACCATCGTGGAGGACCCCAGAGAGGTCGGCGCCTCCCGGGACATCTTCGGGGTGAAGCGCGCGACCTGAGCGGGGGTGAGCAGGATGGACTTGAGGTCAGCGCCGGTCAGAGTTGCCAGCGGGTCACTGCCAGCCCTGGACGTTCTCGCGCTCGTCGAGACCCCCGAGGCTGAGGGCGACGTCACCGAGGGTGACGTCGTCGCAGAGGTGCTTCCCGCTGTCTGCGATCCACACCCGCTCAGCACGAGTGCGCCGGACGTTAAAAGGACACCGGTAAGTAGGACGAAACGATGCATGGCGGACCTCTCGGGTAACAACGGAGAGCAGATAGCTATCTGCACTTCCATCGAACCGCTGTCGCCACCGTGCACATATAGGTAGTTCTACGCGCGCAGTCGCTTATCCCCAGCGTCGAGCGGCATGGGAAAAAGCCGAGTGGCGCACTTGTAGGCGCGCCACTCGGTGATTGTCTATGCCACTCGGCGGTGGGGACTAGGCGTCTTGTTTCACCAACGAGCGCAACACGTACTGCAGGATCCCGTCATTGCGGAAATACGCCGCTTCTCCAGGGGTGTCGATACGCACGACCGCGTCAAATTCGATCACGGCCTGATCACCATCGTCAGCTGTGTTGTTCTTGGTCGCCGTCACGTGCACCGTCTTCGGGATCCCACCTTCGTTCATTGCCTCAATGCCGGTGATGTCGAAGGTTTCCGTGCCCTCCAGACCGAGGGACTCGATGCTCTCGCCCTGGGGGAACTGCAGCGGCAGCACGCCCATCCCGATCAGGTTGGAGCGGTGGATGCGCTCGAAGGACTCGGTGATGACGGCCTTGACGCCCAGCAACCGGGTGCCCTTGGCTGCCCAGTCCCTTGAAGAGCCTGACCCATATTCTTTGCCACCGAGCACCACCAGCGGAATTCCCGCCTCCTGGTAGGCCTCCGCAGCGTCGAAGATGGACGTCTGCTTGCCCTCGTCCAGGAAGTTGCGGGTGTAGCCACCCTCCACGTTGTCCAGCAGCTGGTTGCGCAGCCGGATGTTGGCGAAGGTGCCACGCACCATCACCTCGTGGTTGCCGCGCCGCGAGCCGTAGGAGTTGAAGTCCTTGCGCTCGATGCCGTGCGCCTTGAGGTACTCACCGGCGGGGCTGTCGCCCTTGATGGAACCGGCGGGGCTGATGTGGTCGGTGGTCACCGAGTCGCCCAACTTGGCCAGCACCCGCGCGCCGGTAATGTCGGTGAGCGCATCCGGCTCGGCCTTCATACCGTCAAAATACGGGGGCTTGCGCACGTACGTCGACTCGTTGTCCCACGCGAACGTGTCGCCTTCGGGGGTCTCCAGACTCTGCCACCGCTCATCGCCCGCAAAGACGTCGGCGTAGTCCTTGACGAACAGCGCGCGGTCCATCGAATTCGCGATGGTCTTCTCGACCTCGGCGGGATCCGGCCAGATGTCCTTGAGGAAGACGTCGTTACCAGCCTGATCTTGCCCGAGCGCATCCACCTCGAAGTCGAAGTTCATCGTCCCGGCGAGCGCGTAGGCGATCACCAACGGCGGGCTGGCCAGGTAGTTCATCTTCACGTCCGGGTTGATCCGGCCCTCGAAGTTGCGGTTGCCGGACAGCACCGAGACCACCGTCATATCGTGCTGCTGCACCGCCTGGGAGATCTCTTCGTTCAGCGGGCCGGAGTTGCCGATACACGTCGTGCAGCCGTAGCCGACGAGGTAGAAACCAAGCTTCTCCAGGTAGGGCCACATGCCGGCGTTCTCGTAGTAGCCGGTGACGACCTGTGACCCGGGCGCCATGGAGGTCTTCACCCAGGGCGCGACGGTCAGGCCCTTCTCGACGGCGTTCTTGGCCAGCATGCCCGCCGCCATCATCACCGAAGGGTTGGAGGTGTTGGTACAGCTGGTGATCGAGGCGATGACCACCGAGCCGTCCTTCAACCCGTAGGGCGCGCCCTGTTCCGGCGTGACCTGCTCTTCGCGGAAGTCACCTTCGACGCCGTAGTTCTTCACGTCCAGCGCGAACTGGGTCTTGGCATCCGCCAGCACGATGCGGTCCTGGGGGCGCTTCGGCCCGGCAATCGAAGGAACGACCGTCGACAGGTCCAGCCCGAGGTATTCAGAGAACCGGGGCTCGGTCGACGGGTCATGCCACAGACCCTGCTCCTTGGCGTACACCTCGACCAACGCGACCTGCTCCTCCTCGCGTCCGGTCAGTCGCAGGTAGGTCAGGGTGACGTCGTCGATCGGGAAAATAGCGCAGGTCGAGCCGAATTCAGGGCTCATGTTGCCGATCGTGGCGCGGTTGGCCAACGGAACTGCCGCGACGCCCTCACCGTAGAACTCGACAAATTTTCCGACCACACCGTGCTCACGCAGCATCTGGGTGATGGTCAGGACGACATCGGTCGCTGTGGCGCCCGCAGGGATCTCACCGGAGAGCTTGAACCCGACAACGCGTGGGATCAGCATCGAGACCGGCTGGCCGAGCATCGCAGCCTCGGCCTCGATCCCGCCGACACCCCAACCGAGCACGCCTAGTCCGTTGACCATCGTGGTGTGGCTGTCGGTACCGACGCAGCTGTCGGGATACGCGACGCCGTCACGGGTCATGATGGTGCGGGCAAGATGCTCGATATTGACCTGGTGCACGATGCCGGTGCCCGGGGGCACCACCTTGAAGTCGTCGAACGCGGTCTGCCCCCAGCGCAGGAACTGGTAGCGCTCCTTGTTGCGGCCGTACTCGATCTCCACGTTGCGCTCGAAGGCGTCCGCCCGACCGAAGACGTCGATGATGACGGAGTGGTCGATGACCATTTCAGCAGGTGCGAGTGGGTTGATCTTCTTGGCGTCACCGCCGAGGTCAGCCATTGCCTCACGCATTGTTGCGAGGTCCACAACGCACGGAACCCCGGTGAAGTCCTGCATCAGCACGCGGGCCGGAGTGAATTGAATCTCGGTATCGGGCTCGGCATCGGCCTTCCAGCTGCCGATGGCGCGCACGTGGTCGGCGGTGATGTTCGCGCCATCCTCAGTGCGTAGCAGGCACTCCAGGAGGATCTTCAGGCTGAACGGGAGGTCCGCGGAGCCCTCAACCTTGTCCAGTCGGTAGAACTCGTAGGACTGCTCCCCCACCTGCAGGGTGTCCTTTGCGTCGAAGCTGTTGGTGCTCATCGCCACTCCTTCACTGCTGGCGTCATTCCGCCCGCGTTCATTTATCTTGACGTCAAGATAACTCAACCATAGCGCGAAACTCTCCGGCATCGAGGATCCGCCTCGTTCAACCGCCCCTCACGTCCGTCGCGTTATCGTCGCCAGCGACCCAGACGGGGACGGATCCGGCCATCCCGGCCATTTTTGGGGCGCCAGCGACCACAACGCGGCAAAGGGGTCGGTCGGGAGGGTCGGGGTCGGTAGGGGGCAGCCGGGGTCAGTAGGGGGCGGTCGGGGTTTGTCAGGTGGGGTCGCCGACCGGCGCGAGAATCGCGATGCACTCCACGTGATGGGTCATCGGGAAGGCATCGAACGCGCGCAGTGAGGTCATCGCGTACCCCAACTCTGCGGCGTAGGCGATGTCGCGCGCCAGTGCGGATGGGTCGCAGGCGACGTAGGCGATGGCCCGCGGCGCGAGTGCCACTACCTGCCCGATCACCTCTCGCCCCGCGCCGGTGCGGGGCGGGTCCAGCACAACGAGATCGGCGTGGCTCCCGAGGTGCCGCTCGACCAGTGGCGCGGCGTACCGCACGTCAGCGCGTTCGATGTGCGCCTGCGGGGTTTCTTTCAGCGCGGGCTGCGCGTCGGCTACGGCCCGGGCATCACCTTCTATACCGAGGACGGTGCCCTGCGTTCCCACAGCGCCGGCCAGGAACCGGGTGAACAGTCCGACACCGCAGTAGAGGTCGAGTACCGACTCCCCCGGCTGCGGCGCGAGCCCCCGCAGCACCTCGGCCACGAAGGTCGGCGCAGCTCCGGGGTGTACCTGCCAGAAGCCCCGCGCAGAGACCTCGAAGTCCAAAGTGGTCCCGCCGACCACCACCTGTTCCAGCACTGAGGGCACCTCTGCGCGATGTGGCAGGAGCACCGCCGTCGCGGACTCATCGGTGGACACTGCGACATCCACACCGGTGACCTGGGGCGGGAAGGTCTCGGTGAAGATGCCCGTCGCACCGACCTGCGGCACGCTGATCACGCAGTCCTGCACCGGCACGATCTCGTGTGAGCGATGCGCCCTGAAACCGGCCCGCCCATGGTCGTCGGTGGCCAGTTCGACCCGCGTGCGCCACCGCAGGCCATCCTCATCGCCGGTGATCTGCTCGACCTGCCCGTCCCACTCGATACCGGCAAGTCGTTGCAACTGCTCGGCGACGACCGCCGTCTTGAGCTCACGCCCGTACTCCGCGCTCGTGTGCTGCCAGTCGCAGCCGCCGCAGCGCCCCGGTCCGGACCAGGGACACGGCGGGGTACGTCGTTGCTCAGAGGCCTGCAGGATCTGCACGGCATCAGCGCGCAGGAAGCGCGAGGTGGCAGTGCCGTCGGTGATCCGGGCACGCACCTTCTCCCCAGGCAGAGTGTGGCGGACGAAGACGACCCGGCCATCGCTGCGCGCCACGCAGGACCCGCCGTGCGCGACGGGCCCGATGTCCAGGACAACTTCCTGCCCGACCATCGAGTCGGCTGCCGGAGCACCGGTTCGGCGTCGAGCCGGACGGCGGGGTGCCCCGCCTGTTTTCGAGGAATGAGCTGCGTTCGATGCCTGGGAGGCGCCCGGACGATCTTGCCGAGGACACTGGCCGCGAGGTGTCACGCGGCGATCACCGACCGAGCCGAACGGACCCGGGACCCGAGCCGTCGAAGCGGTCCTCCGAGCCCTCTGAGGACTGCAGCTGCCACGGAACGCTGGTCACCATCACGCCCGGCATGAACAGCAGCCGCGCCTTCAGGCGCAGCGCTGACTGGTTGTGCAGCAATTGCTCCCACCACTTCCCGAGAACGTACTCCGGTATGTAGACCATCACGACGTCGCGCGGACTGTCCCGCCGGATCGCGCGTACATAGTTGATGACCGGACGGGTGATCTCCCGGTAGGGCGACGTCACGGTGCTGAGCGTGACGGGAATCTCCCGGCGGGTCCACTCCTGCTTGAGTGCCCTGGTCTCCTCGGGATCCACGTCGACCGTCAGTGCCTCCAACACGGCTGGACGCGTCGCCTGCGCGTAGGCGAGCGCCCGCATCGTCGGTTTGTGAATCTTGGAGACCAGCACGATGGCGTGCAGCCTGGCCGGCAGAACCTGTTCGTCGCCGTCCAGATCGGACAGCGCCAGCTCGTCGCGGACGTGCGCGTAGTGCCGGCGGATTCCGAGCATCAGGATGTAGAGCACGATCATGGCACCGACGGCGTACCCAGCCCCGTGAGTGAATTTGGTCAGCAGCACCACCACGAGTACCAGCCCGGACATCACGGCGCCGACCGCGTTGATCACCCTCGACCGCTTCATCCGAGCCCGGGCCTTCGGATCCCGTTCCTCCAGCAGGTGCCTGTTCCAGTGCCGGATCATGCCGCTCTGACTGGTCGTGAACGACACGAACACACCGACGATGTAGAGCTGGATGAGCCGGGTCGTTTCCGCGTTGTAGAGCACAATCAGCCCTACCGCGACACCGGCGAGGATCAGGATGCCGTTGGAGTAGGCGAGCCGGTCGCCGCGGGTGTGCAACTGGCGAGGCAGGAAGCCGTCCTTCGCAAGAATCGATGCGAGCACGGGAAACCCGTTGAAGGCGGTGTTCGCGGCCAGCACCAGGATCACGCCGGTGGCGGCCGCCACGAACAGCACGCCGAGCGGAAAGCCTTGGAAGATCGCTTTGGACAGCTGACCGATGACAGTTTCTTCGTTGTAGTTGGTGACGGGTTTGCCGTTCAGCAGCAAACTGCCCGGGTGGTCCGGATCCTGCAGTTTGATACCTGTCCATCGCGCCAACGCGATGATCGAGACCAACATCGCGACCGCGATAGACCCCATCAACAGCAGCGTCGTTGCTGCGTTCTTGCTCTTCGGCTTCTTGAACGCCGGCACACCATTGGAAATGGCTTCCACACCGGTCAACGCGGCACAGCCGCTGGAGAAGGCGCGCAGCAGCAGGAAGAGCATCGCGAACTGGGACAGCGTCGACATGCCCTGTTGCGGAACCAACTCGAACTTCGCACTCGCGGACATCGGCAGGTCGCCCAGCAGCTTGCGGGTCACGCCGACGATTGCCATACCGAAGATACCGAGGATGAACAAATAGACCGGGATCGCGAAATAGGAGCCTGACTCACGCACTCCACGCAGGTTCAACGCTGTCAGAAGGACCACCAGGAGGACGGCGATGATGACTTCGTGACCGTTCACGAAGGGCAGTGCCGCCGCCGCGTTCTGCACACCGGAGGACACCGAGACCGCGACCGTGAGCGTGTAGTCCACCAGGAGAGCCGACGCGACCGTCAGGCCTGCTTTCGGGCCGATGTTCGTGGTGGCCACCTCGTAGTCACCACCACCGGACGGGTAGGCGTGCACGTTCTGCCGGTAGGACGCGACCACGACCGCCATCACGAACACCACGCCCGCGGTGATGTACCAGGAGTTGGTCGTCACGAACGCGCCGCCTGCCGCGCCGAGAACGATCAGGATCTCATCCGGCGCATAGGCGACCGAGGACAGCGCGTCGCTGGCGAAGATGGGCAGCGCGAGCTTCTTCGGTAGCAGCGTGTCGCCCAGCTTGTCGCTGCGCATCGCGCGGCCGACCAGCACACGCTTGATCGTCCGTCCAGTCACTGACACAAGCGATGAGTCTAGGCATGAAGCAGAAGCAGGACGAGATGAGTGTTTGCTGAAGAAGTTCCGGTAGCGTCGCCTACGTGCACTTCGTGATCATGGGATGCGGACGCGTCGGCTCGACACTCGCCATCGGCCTGCAGGGCCACGGGCACGAAGTGACAATCATCGATCACGATGAGGCGGCATTCCGTAGGCTCGGACCCAGCTTCGACGGGCGCCGCATTACCGGTATCGGCTTCGACCGCGACACACTTGAGCGAGCAAATCTACGCGGCGCATACGCGTTCGCAGCGGTGAGCAGCGGTGACAATTCGAATATCCTGTCTGCCCGGGTCGCTCGGGAGACTTTCGACGTGGAGCACGTCGTGGCGCGCATCTACGACCCTGGCCGCGCCGAGATCTACCAGCGTCTGGGGATCCCCACCGTCGCGACGGTGCGCTGGACCGCCGATCAGGTGCTGCGGCGGCTGTTGCCGCAGGGCGCGAGCCCATTACACGTGGACCCCAGCGGCAAGATCAGTCTGCTGGACATCGAACCCCACATCAGCTGGGTCGGCACCACCCTGGGCGCCATCGAGAACGCGTCCGGCGTACGGGTGGGGTATTTCACCCGTCTCGGTGACGGCAGACTTCCCAGCGTCGACACGGTGCTTCAGGAAGGCGACCAGTTGCAGGTCCTCATCGAGAACAACCGTCGAGAAGACATCGAGCACATCCTGGCCGCACCCCGACCGGCAGAGTTGTAGGAGTCACCACCATGCGCGTCGTCGTCGTCGGAGCGGGCAGTGTCGGCCGCTCGATCGCCCGCGAACTTATCCACAACGGTCACCAGGTGCTGCTCATCGACAAGTACGCCGAGGACGACCGCACTGCATCGTTACCGGAAGCGTCCTGGTTGTTGGCCGATGCCTGCGAGATCAGCACGTTGACAGAAGCTTCGTTGCAGGACTGCGACGTCGTCGTCTGCGCCACCGGTGACGACAAGGTCAACCTCGTCGTATCACTGCTCGCCAAGACCGAATTCGGTGTCGCTCGAACCGTCGGCCGGGTCAACAATCCAAAGAACGAGTGGATGTTCGACGAGGCGTGGGGAGTGGATGTCGCGGTGTCGACCCCGCGGATCATGACGGCTCTGGTCGAGGAAGCGGTCAGTGTCGGAGATCTGGTGCGCCTCTTCCAGTTCCAGCAGGGCAAAGCCACCATGGTCGAGATCACGATCCCGTCCGGCAGCCCCGCCGCCGGACGCACTGCAGGCACGCTGGATCTGCCGCCTGATTGCGTGCTCGTCGGCATCATCCGCGACGGACGCCCCATCGTGCCCACCCGCACCGAGCCCATCGAGGGCCTGGACGAATTGCTCTTCATCGCCACTACAGCCGCTGAATCCGAGCTCGCGACGGCCCTCACCGGCCGCGACGTCACCGATATCCGCGCCCTCGACTCGCTCTAGTGCCGCGCCGCTCCCGCGAGATTGCGACCCTCAGCCCAGGTCGGCGGACGGTTTGATCTCGTACTCCGGGTTGAAGATCGTCGGCACACCACGCCGATGCAGCACCCTGCCCTTGACGGTGAGGTAGACCCCAGGCTCGACCCCGGCGATGCTGCGACGGCCCAGCCAGATCAGTTGCATCATCCGCGTACCGTCGTCCAACCCCACGACGAAACTCGGTACCGAATCAGTGCGTGGTCGAAGGCTCGTGTAACGCACTGTGCCGCAACACCCCGCGATCTGCCCGTCACGGCAGGCCTCGATCGGCGTACCGCCGTGCTTACTCGCTGCATCACGCAGCTCGTCAGCTTCCATCGCCGCCGATGAGCGGGAGAAGCGCCGCGCCGCATCACGCAACGACGACGCCGCCCCCATCAGCGGACCTCGGTGATTTCGGGCCCGCGCTCGAACGGCTTGAAGGACTCAATGTCTTCGCTGTCCGCGCTGTCTGTCCCACTACCGTTGTCCGCTGCGTCGGCAGCCTCCTGCTCGGCTGCCTCGATGAGCGACTCGGGCACCTTCAGCTCCAGTAACTCCCGCGGCGCGCGGGCCGCAGATCCGCGCAGCACCACGACGTTACGGATGAACATCAGCAGCGCAGCCGCCGCTTCCTCATCGGTTGCCGCCGCCCCTGAATACACCGCGCGCAAGAACCACCGCGGGCCGTCGACCCCGGCGAATCTCGCGGCGGAATAGGTCGTCCGGCCACTTGCATCGCGAGACGGGATGCGCACGGCCAACTCGATACCCAGCGGGCCGCGCTGTTCGGTGGCACTGCCACCGCCGGTGATCAGTCCGTCTGCGATCTCATCACGGATGTCGTCCCAGATGCCGCTGCTCTTGGGCGCAGCGAACACCTGCACCTGAGCGGCCGAATTCCCGAGGACCGCTGTCAGCCCGGTGATGCTGCCAGTGGCCTCATCAAGGTCCAGGCGCAACTCCATACCCGCGACCGGTTGCACAGCGAGCGCACCGAAATCAAGCCGGTCACCCAGCTCATCGACTTCGGAACGGTCGAACGGACCCTGGGTCCGGTCCAGGTCGAAGGGCCGCGGCAGTCGGGTGTACTGCGTATCGATATCTGCAGCGGCATGTTCGGTGCCGGCCCCGGGGCCGTCGACACCAGCATCACCAGCTGCACCGTCGACGACCTCGGACTGATCGTCGTCGACCGCCTCGTCCGCATCGATGACCTCGTCCGGATCCGTGATCTCGTCCGCATCCACGGCCGCGTCAGCCTGCGTCACGCTCCGACTGTCTTCCTGCGCCTTGCGGCGGAAGATGCCCACAGCTGCTACGTCCCTTCCTCGAAATGGTGTCAGCGCACGGTATCCCGCGATGCTGCACCGGAGAAACCACCAGTTGACCCGTGCCCGGCGTTGCCGCGCTCACTGGAGGTCAACGAGTCCGCTTCGATCCAGCTCACCGTTTCGACGCGTTGGACGACCAGCTGGGCAATGCGGTCCCCACGATGGAACGAGAATGACTCTCTCGGATCGAGATTGACCAGAATCACCTGGATCTCGCCGCGGAATCCGGAGTCTATGACCCCTGGTGCGTTGACGATCGAGATCCCGTGCCGGGCAGCCAGGCCGGACCGGGGATGCACGAAGGCGGCATACCCGTCCGGAAGCTGCACGGCGATCCCGGTCGCGATCAACGCCCGGTGGCCCGGCGCGATCGTGAGACCGGTCCGAGCAAGCAGATCCATCCCCGCGTCACCCGGCCGGGCATACGACGGCAGCTGCAGCCCGGTATCGAGTCGAACGATCCGGACGGGCAGCGACGTCACAGCCCCATCATCAGGTCAGGCAGCGCATTCACTGCAGACAGGCAGCCCGGCGACTTCACTGACCAGCTGGCTGCGATGGTGCACCAGGAAGCAGCGGGAGCAGGTGAACTCATCCGCTTGACGCGGAATCACCTGCACTGACAGCTCTTCGCCGGACAGGTCCGCACCAGGCAGTTCAAAGCCGTCGGCCTGCTCTGTTTCGTCGACATCGACGCTCGCGGCGTTTTTGTCGACCCGTCGTGACTTCAGCTCCTCGATGGAGTCTTCGCTGAGGTCGTCATCGGTCTTGCGTGGGGCGTCGTAGTCGGTCGCCATGCTTCGTGCCCTCTCCAGGTGATTCGCGCGCGCAACCGGTCCGATCGGGACGCGGTGCGGGGGAATTGTTACTTACCCGAAGAACGCGTCCACAACCGGGGTCATTCCCGACCGATGTCACGCGTTCAGAAGAGCCTTCAATGCGTCCACCAGAAGTACCGGTCCGGCGACCACGAGGTCCTTGTTCGGCGCGTCCGATCCGCGGCCCTGCACGACGCCCCCGGCCTCGGTGACGACCAACTGTCCGGCGGCCTGATCCCACGGGTTGAGCCCGGACTCGTAGTACACATCGAGCCGCCCGGCCCCCACGAAGCACAGGTCGAGCGCGGCACTGCCGATCCGTCGCAGGTCGCGGACCTGGCCCACGATCTGCGCCACGATGTCACCCTGCCGCGTGCGCTTCGCGGAGTCATAACCGAAGCCGGTCCCCGTCAACGCGTGGCCCAGTTCGCGCTCAGAACTGACCGTCAAACGGTGCACCCGCTCGCCCTGACGCAGGATCGCGCCGCCTCCGGACCGCGCGTGGAAGAGCTCATCCGTCACCGGGTTGTACACCGCACCGGCCACCGTGCGCCATCCGCCGACGGTCGTGACGTCGCCCACGCACGCTGCGATCGACACGGCGTATGCCGGGATCTCGTACAGGTAGTTGACGGTTCCGTCGATGGGATCGACCACCCACGTGATGCCGGAGGTGCCCTGACTGCTGGCTCCCTCCTCACCCATCAGCCCGTCATCGGGTCGCAGCTCGGCGAGTCGTTGGTGCAGGAACGCCTCACTGCGTTGATCCATCACGGTGACGACGTCGGTATCACTGGATTTGGTGGCCGCTACACCGAGGCCCTCGGGACGCTCGTCAACGATCAGTCGCCCGGCCGCCACCGCCAGGTCGCAGGCAATCTGCTCCAGCTCGACCAGTAGCTCCTGAGACATTTCAGCGGTCGCCCCCGTGATGAATCCGATGCTCGACTCATCCGGTGTCACGGCGTCATGCATCGGGGTGCCGCTCATTTTCAGGTCTTCGGGGTCCGCTGCCATCAGTCGCTGCCGCAGGCGGCCGGTTTGGAGATTCGCAGGTTGGGGCAGCAACCGGGGGCGCACACCGGCGGCATCGCCGCGCCCGGCCACGCTGCCGGCACGATCTGCTCTCCGCGCGCCACCGCCGCGCGTTCCTGCGTCAGATCGATCAGACCGCTGACGAACTCCGCGTCAATACCCACCGTGGGCACCCGAACCATCCGCAGTCCGAGCTCGTCCGCCGTCTCACGGGCCTCAGTGTCCAGGTCGTACTTGACCTCCATGTGATCGGACACGAATCCGATCGGGGCCACCACCACGTCGGTGATGCCGGCAGCTGCCAGGGTGCGCAGGTGATCATTGACGTCGGGCTCCAACCACGGCTGGCCAGGCGCGCCCGACCGCGAGCAGTAGACCAGCGCGCCCTTCAGATCGCGATCCAACGTAATGCCCGCTTCGTCCATGATGACGTGAGCGATCTCATCGTGCTGCTGCTCGTACAGGTTGCCGTCGCCGTCGCCCGGGCCTGAGGTGTCGTCCATGGCTTCGGGGATGGAATGGGTGACAAAAACCAGGCGCAGCTTGTCGTCGTCGGGCTGCTCGATAGCGCGCACCGCATCGGTTACGAGCCGCGTGTTGACCCTGGAAAAGCTCGGATGGGCTGCGTACGGGCGGATCTTGTCGATGCTCAGCTCGCGACCCTCGTCGCGCAACTGCAGCTGCGCGGCGGCGATGTCCTCGCGGTACTGACGGCAGGAGCTGTAACAGGAGTACGCGCTCGTGGTCACGACCAGCACCCGCCGGGCACCGCCGTCGTATGCCTCGCGCAGCGTGTCGACCAGGAACGGCTCTCCGTTGCGGTTACCCCACAGCACCGGCGTCGCGATGCCTCTGCGGCGCAACTCACCGTGCAGGGCAGCCTGCAACTCGCGACACTGACCGTTGATCGGGCTGACACCGCCGAAGTCGTAGTAATGCGTGGCCACCGACGCCAGCCGCTCATCAGGGATGCCGCGACCGGCCGTCACCCGGCGTAGGAACGGCATGACCTCGTCGACACCCTCAGGCCCCCCGAAGGAGAGCAGCACGATGGTGTCGTACGGCTCGAGGGCGGCCAGTTCGGCCGCAGAGCCGGTCTGCGCGACCGGCTCGAGAGCCGCCCGCAACACCTCGTCGCTGACTGAGCCTTCCCTACCTCCCGCGCCTTCTGTGCCTACTGGGTCCCCGGCTGTGGGAGGAGTCGTAGATCCCGCTGCTTGGTCGGCATCGGGTTGGCGGGGGGTGCTCGGCTCGGCGGGTTCTGGATCGGCAATCGGCGAACTCATACGCTAAGTGTCGCGCGTCGGGTGCTGCGCACGTGCGGGAGGTCGGCGTGCCCATGCATGGTGCGCACCGAGATCGTGGCATTCTGCGAACTCCAGGACTCCGAGAGGCAGGACGAGCGATGCGGTACCTACAGGTGACCGGAATCGATGGTGCCGATCTGCAGTTGGTCGACGATGACGGCGAAGAGTTCGCGTTGCCGGTCACCGACCTGCTGCGATCTTCGCTCGCGACACTGCGGGATCAGTCCGACCTGGGCGATCTGGACAGCGAGCGCGGCCCGAACCCCGGAACCGACGCCGACAGCTCGGGTAACCGTGCAAGTGCCTCCGAGGATCGGGCCCTGCGTCCGGTGGCCGTCCCACCCGCAACGGCTTTCGCGACCGCTGTCACACCTGCGCAGCAGGTCCGCGACGTCCCGATGCTGCCGCCTGGTGAGCTGGTGACGCCACGGGCCGTCCAGGAGCTCCTGCGCGCCGGCCACTCCGTTGCTCACGTGGCCGCGGCAGCCGACTGGGAGCTGGCAAAGGTGGAGCGGTACGCCGCACCGATCGAAGCCGAGCGGTCCTACATCGCCGGCCTGGTGCAGGACCTGCCGGTCGGCGCCGCCTCCGGCCACTCGGCCAGCACCGTCGGCGACCGGATAGCGGCCCGCCTGCAGGATCGCGGAGTCGACGCCGCCTCCGTGCAGTGGGACGCATCGCGTCGTGCCGGCCGCGGGTGGGTCGTCGTATGCCGGTTCAGCGCGGGCGGTCGTGCGCGGGAGGCTTCCTGGGACTTCCGCCCGGCAACACGCTCGCTGTCCCCCATTGATGACGAGGCACGCTGGCTCGGTGAGGACGAACGAAGTCAGGGTGGATCGGTCCAGACCCCTGCGCGCCCGGTGAAGGTCTTCGACGTGGAAGCCGAAGGCGGCGTGACCGAGAGTGCGGAACCGGTGGATCTCGTCTCGGCGATGCAGGCGCGTTCGCGCGGGCGGCGGGCACGCAACCGACGGGTCCCCCCGACCCGACCTCACGATGGGCCCATATCCGCGGAGCTGCTGGACTCGCACCGCACAGGTGACGGGAGCCCGGCAGATTCAACTGCCGGTGCAGGTGAAGGTCACGACGGCGGGTCGGACGACGCCACCGCCGAGGTGAACAAGCCCACCGTGCAGGAGTTGGGCCACGACCCCGTCACCGGAACAGTCGATTTGTTCCGCGCTGTTCCGACCGGCGAACTCCCCGCGACCGCTGGAGCCGACGTCTCGGGCAGCGAACGTGACGACGACGATCTTCCCGCCATCAGTTCGAGCAACGACCCGGACAGCGGGACGCCGAACAACGATGCCGCGGCGGAGCACGATGCGCAGGACGAGGAACAGGACGAGGTGGTGCAAGATGACGTCGCCGACACCGATCACACTGCCGAAAATCCAGTGCAGTCCGAGCAGTCCGAGCAGTCCGAGCAGGCGGTACCGGCAGCAGAACCGGAGGCTGGCGAGCGCCCGACGCCGCCCAGCCGTCCCGGTGCTGCTCGATCCGGGCGACCCAGCGTTCCGAGCTGGGACGACATCATGTTCGGTGGCCGACGCGGCCGCGACTGACGGGTCGTAATCCACGGCCGCTGTGCCAGACCAGCACAGCGAACGCCCAGAGCACCAGTACGAACGCGGCCAGCACCATTCCTACCGTGGCGTTGTCGGGAATCACCAACGCCACGATGCCGCCGAGCACCCATGACAGCTGGATCAGAGCCTCAGATCGCCCGAACACACTGGTTCGCATGCGTTCGGGGACCGTGTCCTGAATGAGCGAATCCAACGCGAGCTTGCCGAGCTGCTGACTGATTCCAGCCACCAGTCCGACGGCTACGGCTGTCCACAAACTGAAGAAGGCTGCAGCGCCCACGATGGCAACCGCATCCGCGAGCAGGGTCGCGAGCACGATCACTCGAGGCGACGCCACCCGTAGCAATGAACCCATGACCGTTCCGAGGACATTTCCGAGGCCCGCCGCGCCCACCACGAGCGCCAACAGCAGACCGGTGCGATTTTCCCAGCCGGCAAAGGGGTGAGAGCGCATGAGGAACGCGAGAAAGATCGTCAGGAAGCCGGAGAGCCATCGCAAACCGACGTTTGCGCGCAACGCGGAGATCACCTCGTGGGAGATGCCGCGCCGGGAGAGGTTCTCTCCCGTGGCCAGATCGACCACCGACGTCTCTTTCTCCCCCTCGCTGGAATCGATGCGGGCCGGAAGGAGCACCGCGAGGACCGTACCGACCACGAACAGCAGGAACGCGACCCGTAGCGACCAGCTGGCACCACCCAGCGCCGAGACAGCTGCTGCAATGCCGCCACCAACGCCGGCGCCCACCGTTCCGGACAGCGACAACCGCCCGTTGGCCTTGACCAGGGTCAACTGACTCGGCAGCAGTCTCGGCGCCGCGGCTGACCTGGTCACCAGGTAGGCCTTGGAACCCACCAGGACGCTCATCGCCACTGGAAAAAGCCACAACGAGTCCGCGTCGACAGCGCCGGCGAGAACCCAACACAGGAACGCCCGACCGGCGAGGGTCGCCCCGATCGCCCACCGCCGCCCATGTCGCACCCGGTCCAGCAGCGGGCCGAGGAGCGGCGCGACCAGGGCGAACGGCAACATCGTGAGTACCAGGAACAACAAGGTGTGGCCCCGGGCCTGGACGTTGGTCCCGGCGAAGAAGACCGTTCCGGCCAGGCCGACCGCCACGGCCGCATCTCCTGCGGAACTGAAAGCATGCACCTCGATCAGCCGCGACAGGCCGGATTCTCCCGCTCCCTGGGCCTGGCTGGCTCGACGGGCCAGCCGGTAGGAGGACCGGCCCACGCCGGCTCCACCACGTGCCACGAGTGCCGCGCCCTTGTAGGCGCCATGGGCGGCCGTACCGGCGCGGGTACCAGGGCGGGCCGGTCCGTCGGCGCCGACCCCGGAGTTGGACTCGACCTCGGACTCGGACTCGACGTCATCCTCGGTCGATCGCCAGGACAGCGTCGATCCCGGCGCAGCTGCGCCGGGATCGGCCGGGTCGGTAGGAGCAGAGCGGGGTCCACCGAATGTGGGCAGCGGTCGGGTGACCCGCCCACGTCGCAGACGATCGGCTTCGAGCTCGGCAATCCTCTTGCGGGACATCGGACGCGTCCGGTCCTGATCGCTGGAGGAGTCGGTCATGGGTCCATCATGCAGGTCGAGGGTGTCACCGCAGGGTCACCTCGCGTTGGAACGACCCAGTGCCGGCGATCACGACCTGCCAGCGTCACGCAGACGGTAGCGACGACACCGGGCACAGGCCGGCGTCGAAGGGCAATGGGTGTTGCGCCGTCGCCTGCGCGGCATGGGAGGTCATCCGACGCATGTAGTGGCGTCGGCACAGCACCTCGTATTCCACGGACCCGACCGTGGGGCTCTCCCGCACGTCTCCGATGAGCACCTGGTCGCCCTGCACGACCATCTGCCCGTCGACGACCCGTGCGTTGTGGGTCGCCGTACGTCCGCACCAGCACAGCGCCTCGACCTGCAGCGAGCTGACCGAGTCAGCCAGCTCGATCAGCCGCTGCGAGCCGGGGAACAGGTGGGCCCGGAAGTCGGCAGTGATCCCGAACGCAAAGACGTCGATGTCCATCTCGTCAACAATCCTGGCCAGGCCCTCTACCTGCTCGCCCGTGTAGAACTGCGCTTCGTCGCAGATCAGGAAACGCAAGGCACGACCACGGGTCGCAAATTCGACCACCACGTCCCAGAAATCGAGTTCGTCGGTGACCTCGAGGGCCTCCCGGGCCAGTCCCAGACGACTGGACAGCACCGCTTCGCCGGCCCGGTCATTCCTGGTGAAGACCAGACCGTCATGACCGCGCGCGCGGTGGTTGTGCTCCATCTGCAGAGCGAGCGTGGACTTGCCGCAGTCCATCGTGCCGGAGAAGAAAACCAGTTGCGCCACGATCGACCAGCCTAGGCCGCAGACCAGTGGATCAGCGGTACGAGCTGCTCCGCACTGGTGAGTGAACCGTGGTGACCAACGAGCCCGGACACCCTCGGCATCATGACGCGGCCGTCAAAGATCCCGGCCGGTGCATGCATGGCAACGATGACGTCGCCCAGGCGCGGCAGGACCCGGGGTAGGACCGGACCGAACAAGCCTGTCTGCACGGCCTCCTCCCGACTGAGGACCCACGCCTGATCGCCGAGTCGCTCCCGCCACGTCGCGAGTACGTGGGGCGCCGTGCCTGGGAGGCAGTACACCTGCGGTGCTCGCAGCTCACCCCCCACGGCACGCACTCCGTCGCGCAGCTCTGCATCGTGGGCTACATCGATGCGTGCGTCCGCGGGCACGTCCACCATTCCGTGGTCGGCGGTCAGCGTCAGCGAGGTCTGCGTCGGCAACGAGCGGTGCAGTCGAGCCAGTTCGGCATCGAGCTGCTCCAGCTCCTCACCCCACTGCCAGGAGGAGGCACCATGCACATGCCCAGCCTTGTCCACCTCCCCCCAGTAGAGGTAGATCAGTGCCGACCGGTCCCGTGGCGCTGCGCGCAATGCTGCCAACGTGGCGTCCACCCGGCCAGGTAGGTCCTCAGCACCGGTGAAACGTGCTCCGCGAAGAGCAGCAGTGCTCAGCCCCGACCCATCGAAGTGGCTCGGACCGACCATCGTCACGTCGACGCCGCCATCGGTGGCCTGCTCGAACATCGTGGGCTCCGGTTGCCACTGCACCGGGTCCGGTCCGCCCTGCCAACCCAACTCGTTGAAGATCCTGGTGGTGCCCGGTATCTGCACCTGGTAGCCGACAAGTCCGTGTACGCCCGGTCCGCGGCCGGTGCCGAAGTTACCCATACTCGTCGCCGTCGTCGACGGAAAACCGGCGGTGAGGGGCTCTGCGATGACGCCCTGGGCGGCCATTGCTCTGCGCAGGAACGGCGCATGCCCGCTGCGTTCGCGTAGCTGTTCCCAGCCGAGACCGTCGGCGAGCACGACGACGGAATGTCGCGCAGCAGGCACCGCGCGGAGGGGCGAGGGTAGGTCCATCGGAACGCCCAGCGAGCCGAGAATCGCCGGGAGCACGCCTGCGAGGCCGCCACGGTCGTAGCTGGGTATGACAAACCCCGGGTAGGCCGCCTGCCAAGGAGCCGTGCCGATCGAGCTCACCGAGTGGATCGGCCGACGACACGCGACAGGGTCGCTGCGAATTCCTTCGCCTGGTGCAGCGTGGCGTCGCCATCGACGTCGCCGGCTATCCGCAGCGTGATGTCGTCGT
>JALYUK010000038.1 GCA_030853805.1 Actinomycetota bacterium
GGTGTACCGGGCTGGCGGAGGGGAGTCGAACGTCAGGGGGCACGACGCGGGATTGAAAGGCCGGTTCGGACTTCGCCAACCACTTCAGGGCGTCGGGCATCACACCTCTCCACACACTGAACCGATGCCCGGCCCCTTTCAGCACGATCGTCGTGACCGACGTCGGCGCACGCACGGCTTGGATGAAGTGCTTCGCCTCCCCCAACGATTGCGCATCCGCTTGCGACTGTTCGATCCATACATCGATAGGCGGCGGCGACACCCGCAGATCCTTCAGGATATTGTATCTCTCCGGCCACGCGGACAGCTTGCCGAACGGCAACCAACTGCCCCATTCCGGGTGGTTGTATCCACCGAAGATCAGCAGCGCACCGTACTGCTGTGGGTTCAGCACGGCGCTCACCTCTGCGCAGAACGCGCCCGCGCTGTACCCCAGCGCCGCCCATGATCCCCGGTCCGGCCGGGCCCGCAGGTGATGCAGCACCCAGGTCGGGATGGTCTGGGTCACCCAGGTCTCCATCGGGACCCCAGGGGAGTTGACGCACTCCGTGTCCAGGGCCGAGGGGTTGTAATCGGGGATGATCACGATCGGTTCGACCAGTCCGAACCGTTGGTGCTCCATTGCGATGATGTCCTGGAACTTGACCTTCGTCTGATAGTCGCGAGGGCTTCCAGGGATACCAGAAAACGCCTCGATCACCGGGTAGGTGGTGCTCTGCGAGCCGGTGGCGTAGGACGGCGGAAGCCACACTGTGACCTTGCCCGCATCCTTTCGCCCGGTGAGTCCGAGTCCGGGCACTACGACGGAAACATACTGACCTTGCGCCTGACCTTGCGCGTTGGACTTGGTGTGCAGACCCAGGGTGCGTTGGAACGTTGCGCGTTCCACCCCGAACTTGCGCTGCGCCCGTTGGTCTGTCCTACGAGCGGCCTGGGAATCGAAGTGCTGGGTGTACTGCAGATGACCCCTGAGTGACTGGTGGGCTATGACCGGTGGATTGCCCAGGATGTCGTTCCCGAGGTCGGTCCAACTGCCGTACCAGCCATTCTGCTGGTTCAACAAGCCCCCGACGGCCAGCACCACGAGCGTTGATGCGACAACCTGAGAGAGCGCTCTACCCAGTACGGGTGTCACTCCACGGTTTGCCAACCGCGGCCAGAGCCAACAAATCCCGATAACCCCCAGAACGGCGAGGCCCCACAACGCCCACACCACTACCGTGCTATTTGGTTCAAACACTTGTTCCCAGCTCCCCGACGCGTCTTTGCATCTAAGGATCATGCTGCCGCGAGAGCCTGAGTAGATCTTGAGACTGGCTGGAGGTTCCCTGAGAACGCAGGTTGTCGATACACATCGTGTCGGCGGCCGTGTGTATACATCGCCAGCGGGAGTGTTTAGAACTCCTTGGCCATATTGGTGAAGCGACTGTAATGACCTTGGAACGCCAGACCGATCGTGTCGGTCGGACCGTTTCGGTGCTTGGCCACGATCAGGTCGGCCTCACCGGGCCGGTCCGAGTCACGATTGAAAGCATCGTCGCGGTGCAGCAGGATCACCATGTCCGCGTCCTGCTCGATCGATCCGGACTCACGCAGGTCACTCATCATCGGTTTCTTGTCAGTGCGCTGCTCCGGTCCACGGTTCAGCTGCGAGATGGCGATCACCGGCACCATCAGCTCCTTCGCGAGCAACTTCAACGCACGCGAGAATTCTGAGACCTCCTGCTGGCGTGACTCGACCCGCTTACCGCTGCTCATCAGCTGCAGATAGTCGATAACCACGAGTTTGAGATTCTCGCGCTCCTTGAGCCGGCGACATTTGGAACGAATCTCCATCAACGACATGTTGGGCGAGTCGTCGATGAACAAGGGCGCATCGGCGATCCGGCCCATCGTGGAGGCCATCTTGGTCCAGTCCTCATCGCGCATCGATCCCTTGCGCATGTGCTGCAGCTGGATGTTCGCCTCGGCCGACAACAACCGCATCGAGATCTCTGAGCGGCTCATTTCCAGACTGAAGACGATCGACGTCATGCCGTGCTTGATCGAGGCTGCGCGCGCGATGTCCAGACCCAGGGTGGACTTGCCGACAGCAGGCCGCGCGGCGATGACGATCATCTGACCACCGTGCAAGCCGTTGGTCAGCTGGTCCAGATCGGTGAACCCCGTCGGTACGCCTGTCAGTTGGCCCGCTGTGCTGCTGGCGGCCTCGATCTCATCGGCCGTGTCCTCGATGACCGCGCCGAGCTTGACGTAGTCCTCTTTCTCTTTGCTGCCGGTGACTTTGAAGATCTCGGCCTGGGCTTCGTTGATGACATCGACCACTGACCCGCCGCCGCTGGCATACCCCATCTGGGTGATGCGGGTGCCCGCATCGACCAACCGACGCAGGACGGCGCGCTCGGCCACGATCGCGGCGTAATAGCCCGCATTGGCGGCCGTAGGGACCGACTGGATCAACTCGTGCAGGTAGGCCTGTCCACCGATGCGACTCAACTCGCCACGCTTGCCCAGCTCATCCGCGACGGTGATCGCGTCAGCCGGTTCACCACGCCCGTACAGATCGATGATCGCTTCGTAGATGGCCTCGTGAGCGGGCCGGTAGAAATCGGTACCACGCACTGCTTCAGCGGCGTCCGCGATCGCGTCCTTGCTGAGCATCATGCCGCCCAGTACCGATTGCTCGGCATGGAGATCCTGCGGTGGCACCAGACCGTCCTGCGACCCGTTGCGGCCACCGCTGAACGCGCCCTCGAGCTCTGCGATCGACACTCGCACCCCTTCTCTCGGCAGTCCTGCACTGACCCTGATCACAGCACTCGGCACCGACAACGCAGCGTGGACGCGACGCGCATGGTTGCAGCACAACAGCGTTGTGCTGCATTCGAGGACCGGATGTGCGCCATCGAATGCGGCGCGGTTGCCCCACGCTAGATCGCTACGCCGCGACATGCCAAAGCGCTGACGACGCTCCTGCGGACAACGTGTGGGCAACCTGGGGAAACAGCAGCAACAGGATGTGCACAGGTTGTGGATGACCCTGTGGACAAGGTGCGGCGAATCCTTCGAAACCAGGGTGACCAGCGGATATGCCGTCCACCGCAGGTGGATAAGAAGTTCTTCCAGCTTCGTCCAGGTCGTGAGCATCACTGTCCACAACAACCGAACAGCGGCCGGGCGCTCACGTAGAGCGCACGACCGCTGTGGACGTGTCGGGGACCGGGTGTACCTGCCAATCGCGCAGGGAGCTCTACCGAAGGGTGCCGAACCCGGTCGGGTTGTAGTAGTCCTGGATGCGGACCTGGAGGCCAGGTCTCGGTGCGGCGATCATCTTGCCACCACCGATATAGATGCCCTCGTGGTAGGCCGGGTAGCCGAAGAAGATGAGATCACCTGGCACGGGCGACGTCGTCGGTGTCGCGAACGCCTGTTGTTCCTGCGACGTGCGGGGCAGGGTCAGTCCGACTTTGGCGTAGACGTACTGGGTCAGACCAGAGCAGTCGAAACCACTCGGGGTGGTACCGCCCCATACGTAGGGCACGCCGAGGTACTGCTGGGCTACGCGCACCACCTCGGCGAGTTTCGCGGTGGTGGGCGTCGATGGTCCACTACCGCCCGCAGGCGGTGCCGGCGGGGTGGGTGCGACGTTGCAGGGCATCCCGCCGAGAGCGCGCCAGGTCGCTGCACCGACGACACCACTGCCGTCAGCGGTAATGCCGTTGCTGGTCTGGTAAGACTTGACGGCGCCGAGGGTTGCCGGTCCGAACTGTCCGTCGTTGGAAACTCCGACCCGCTGCTGCAGAACGCTGACGAGCGGCCCCGAGGCGCCGTAACGCAGCACCTTCACGCTGCAGGTAGG
>JALYUK010000174.1 GCA_030853805.1 Actinomycetota bacterium
CGGTAACGCCCACTGTGAGGGCGCCCGGTCGCGGAAAGCCTCGCGCTTTGGGGTCGCGTGCGCGGGATCCAGCGAATGGAACACCGCGGGTAGGTGCCGTCGGATGTGGTGGTCTAGCGCAGGTGCACCGTCGCCGCGTTGGCTGAGTTCGGTGCGCCGATCCTGAATGAGCAATGCGCCCGCTAACCCGTCCGGCGTCGCCTACGCCCCCAGCAACCAGCAACGTTAAAACACTCCCGCCGCGCCGCAATGCCGGCACGGTACCGGCTGCGGTACGCGCCTCACCCACCCCCGGGTAGACCCGGGTGTTTACGAACCTGGGCGGACCGTTTCCGTTTCATCGATAGAGAGACACGACAATGGCCAACGAGCTTGGCGGCTCCCACAGCATCGATCCTGATGTCATCCTCACCACCAGAATACGACGGCAACCAGCGGCGGAACCGCAATTAGGACGGTGGGAGTACAACGAACCCGATTCTCGCCATGTTCAGTCCGTTGTTGACCGCACCAACAGCAACCGCAACGCCGGGTACGAACGCAACGGTCGTAATGATTGGGGGCGGCAGGAGCCGGTCTTGATGAATCCGGAAGCGGTCATCACCGCGCAGCAGCAGGAGCACGGTGGGATCAAAGTCGGGTCTGCGTTCTTCGGGTGGTTGACCGCAACCGGGATGGCGGTCTTGCTGATCGCGCTGGTCGCCGCTCTCGGCGCCGGCGTCGGGGTGGTCAACACCGCTACCATCACCAAAGCCACCGCCACCACCAGTAACGACAAAACCGTGGGGGTCATTGGGGCCGTTGTGCTGCTGCTGATCGTGCTGATCTCCTACTACTGCGGTGGGTACGTTGCCGGGCGGATGGCCCGCTTTAACGGTCTACGTCAAGGCATCGCGGTGTGGGTATGGGCCCTAGTCATCGTCATTGTGTTGGCGGCCCTGGCCGTCATCGGTGGCCAGAAGTACAACGTCCTGGCCACGCTGAACGCCTTCCCGCGGATCCCGGTCAACGAAGGCACCCTGAGCACCACTGGCATCATTGCCCTGATCATCGTTGCCGTTGCCTCCCTGATCGGGGCGATCCTGGGTGGCCTGGCCGGGATGCACTACCACCGCACCGCGGACCGTACCGGCGCGGCCGTGGTCGAAAACCGCACCAACTGCGGATAACACTGCCGTCGCGTCGGCGTATGCAAACAGGGCCTTAGTAGCGTCGCAAGACCGTTCAGTAACGTGCCGGTTGCTTGACTAATTTACGGACCCACCGCAGTACCCACCGTTTCATCACCTAAGGAGTCACCATGGTTGTTCTCGGCATCATCCTTCTCATACTTGGTCTACTGGTCGCTAGCCTGCACGTCCTGCTCTGGATCGGCATCGTGTTGCTCGTGATTGGGTTGGTCATCAACCTGGTCCCGATTGGCGGATCACGACGCCGCATCTACTAACCCGGCGGGGCCACCGCAGCACGCCGCGGGCCGCTTTGTCACCAGGGACACAGCGGACCCGCTACCAGCGCCAACCCGCAAGGAGCCAGACCATGACACGGGCCACCAGGTGACCCCGTACTGGGTGGACCACCTATTCCCATGCGCGTTTTGGTCCTGGTCCAGCTCATGCGACCTACCCTGATAACCGCACCGCCGTGGGTTTGTCGTCACCCCTACCTGGGTGAGCCCCTGGCCTGGGGGTCGCCTGCGGAACTGATCCCTGCCTTACCCTTGGTGCCCAGCGTGCGCCCACCGCCCCAACACACCACAACGGGGAGCTGTTAGCCGATTGCGGTGCCGAACAGGTGCCCGATGAGGTACGTCAGTGCGAGCCCTGCTGCGCCGCCGATGACTACTCGGGCGACCGCGCGACCGGGTGGGCTGCCACCGATGCGGGCGCTGGCCGCGCCGGCGAAGGCGAGGGCGATCAGTACCGAGAAGAACGTGACCGGTACCCGCCACGCAGGCGGTGGGAGCAGGATCGCGAATAGTGGAAGGAGCGCGCCCAGGGTGAAGGAGATCGCGGAAGCTAATGCGGCTTGGACGGGGTTCGCAAGGTCGT
>JALYUK010000176.1 GCA_030853805.1 Actinomycetota bacterium
GACAAGAACCGTGTCGGCAGCGTCAGCCGGTGTGATCGGCACGACGAAGGCAGCGATCACCGCCACAGCAGCCACCGTCAATTCGGCTCGCATATTCGCGCAGGGCGACTCCAGAATCATGCCGCGCGGGCCCCGGTGAAGTACCGCGAATCGGGACAGCTGCAACCGGGCCGGACAGGGTGCGGCAGGAGGGCCCAGCATGAGATTCGGAGCCTCCGGCGAGGTCGGCACCACATCCGCGACCAGCGTGCCGTCAGGGGTCAGCAGACGGTAGCTGAGAAAGCCACGCCGGCTGGCCCGGGCAGCCCAAAACATCCATCTCGCCAGACCTGTCGTGCCTGTCGGGGCGACCGATGCCTCGCACTCAGAAGGCGTCGCGGGCCCGCTGAGGAGCAGGTCGACGGGCGCCCGTTCGGGAGTGCCTGCGCGCGGGAGGGCAAGCGCCCCCCACCTGGCCACCAACATCTCGATCTCTTCGCCGTCGGCACCGACCCTCACCCGGAGCTCCACCTCCGGGCGCAGGGCAATCACCAACGGCACACTCACAGGAACATCGCAATGGGGTTGAGATCGGCCTCGGCGGTGGGTGCGTCGAGCCACCCGCGTTCGACCGGCACGTCGTAGAGACGTCCGGGAGCCAGTCGGGACCAGAACGGGCGGATGCCCGGCACGACGACACGCACGACCGGCATCCCGATGTCGGGGCGCGTTTGGTCCAGCACGTGCATCGCGAGGCCGGCCCGTTCCAACCGTTGACGACAGAGCAGGACGTTCGCTGCGAGGTCGTCATCGACTCGGTTCGGATGGTCTGCCACCCGCCACGTGGGCGCGGCCGGATCGGGCAGCAGGTAGGGCTGATTGGCGACCGTTGCGGTGCTCATCCAGCGCTCCATATCCCGATCCAGTCCGGCATCCGCGCTGCTCGGATCATCACCGGTGAAAGCCATCTGATTGAGTTCGGTGAGCGCCCGCAGCACGGCCAGGCGACTGTCGAGGTGAGCCCCGAACGCCATCAGGATCCGCTCAGTCGGGTGGTCCACCCGGCGTGAGAACGCCGCGATGGTGGGGATTTCGAGATCAGTGGTCAGATCTAGCGCCCACACCTCACGCCCGCGCGCCCGATAGCTCGCGATAAGTTCCTGGACCCACGGGTCACCCATCCCGACGAGATCCACACCTGGCTTGCGCAACCGGTTGTACCACCAGAGGGCCACCGAGTCGCGCTCCACCAGTTCCAGGGTGCCCTGCAGGATCGCCTCGGTCACGGTGTTGCCCGCAGCGCAGCCGTTCGAGTCCGCGAACACACCTGAGTTCGGCTCACGGGAGCCACCGAAATAGAGGCTTCCGGTCGGTAGGAGCACCTGCTGTTCCCAGGACAGTGACCAGAGCGGGGTCCAGTCCGTGACCGTGTCCTCATCGAAGCGGGCGGGGACGAAATTGAACCAGGAATCTGCCACGTTGAGCCGTTCGGCATCCTGCAGTTGGGCGGCACTGAAGAGCATGCACGCGTTCGGATGAATCGCCGAACTGCCCAGACTGCGCATCGACCCTCTGACACGCTGCTCGTCGCCGGTGCTCATTCCCGAATAGCGCTCCAGTGCCTCACTCAGCGCGCCCACTCTGGCCTGCGCCGCTGAGGTCCCCTTACCGGCAGTAGACGCCCGCAGGCTGCGCCGCAGTTGGAGCAGGCTCCTTACGGGCAGACCGAGGTTAGCGCCGGAGTGCCAGACATGCATCTGCGGATCCGGCGTGCGCACCGGTTCGAGCATGCTGGCCACTCCCGTGATCGCACTGACATGGTGCCGGTACCGACGGAAGGTCTCGTCCGCCGTAACGGTCCGGAAATCCCCTTCTCTGCCCTCATGTACCGGTTCGGCTGTCGGTCTGATCGGGGTCGTCGGGCGTGGTGTGGGATCTCCGCAGGCGCCGCACTGCGGTCGACGGACCAGGACGTGCTGCGTCGCGCTCCAGTCCACAATGTCCAGTTCCGTCAGCACCGCAGAGTCTCCTGGCCCACCCTCGACGGTGGGCCTGCTCAACCCACCAAGGATCTTCACGACTTCCATCGCGGCGATCCGGGCGGTCAACTGAACTGCTGCCGGAGTCGTGACTGTCGGCATCACGATCGGATCGCCGCCTGGAAGCGATGAAAGGAACGACGCGACGCGTCGATGCGAGCGCCTGCGCGCCATGAGGCATTCCCAGCACGGCGAGTCACCATCCCTGAACAGGGGCCCGAGCCAGAGCCGGCGCGCACCGGGCCATACCAGGAACCAGGTGACATGCGCTGCCAGGCAGATTCGATTGACCGTTGCCAGGTCGGTGTCGGTGTAGTCGCCCGCGAACACCAGCAAAATATCTGGAGACCCCAACTCAAGTGTCGGCAGGTGCCTGGAGGTCAGCACCTGGAGGCCCGCCGCCTCCAGGCAGTTTGCCGCGGCGTCGACAGTTTCGGGGTCGACACCCTCGGTCGCACAGATCTGCACAGTGCTGCGCATCGCATCGACGGCTGCACCCGGGTCCGCACCCAGCTCGAGCCACCAGGCCCGCTCGACACGCTTCTCCTGCGTCGCAGTCGGAACAAGAATCCCCCGTTGTTGCATCCGCTGGATCGCGAAGTACACCTGTGCAGCGGGAAGTGTGCCGTCCAATGCATCCACCACATCATCCGATGTCCGTCGACCATTGATGAGCGGCGCGACGGCCTCGTACGCAGCACCGCGCAACAGCACAGTGTCCTCACCGCGAAGTACGTAGACGCCATCACCTGGAACGACCCGCAGCACGACGCGCGGATCGAGCGCCCACGCGTGATCAGCGCGCACCGCGCTGACCCGACGCCGATCCTCAGGGGTAGGCGTTGCTGGGTCTGTCATGCTTGTCTGCACTCTCTCATCGGGCCGTTTGCGGATCGTCGATATCAATCGTTCACGTCAATTGACGACGTGCCTGCGAGGCGAACGCGCCGTTCAGCGCCATCAGTTCGTCGTACGATCCGTCCTCGACGATCCGGCCCTGTTCCAGGTAGTAGATACGGTCGGCGTCCATCACTGTGCTCAACCGGTGGGCTATGAGAATTCGGGTCGCGCGCACCTGGACGAGACTCTCGGCGACGACGGCCTGCGTCGCATTGTCCAAGGCGCTTGTCGCCTCATCGAACAGCAGGATCCGCGGACTCCCGGCCAGAGCTCGAGCAATCAACAAACGCTGGCGTTGGCCACCGGAAAGCGTGGATCCGCCCTCGCTGACCGCGGTGTACATGCCCATTGGCATGGCGCGCAGGTCACCTGCGAGCCCAGCCCTCTCCGCGGCACGCCACGCGTCATCAACCGTCAGGTTCACCGCCGATCCGATGATGTTGGTGAGAACACTGCCCGGCAGCAGTTCCACCGACTGCAGCACCACGCCCAGTTGGCGACGCACGGCACGGATATCCAAACCGGACAGGTCCTGGTCGTCGAAGAAGACTGCACCGTGCTCCGGTTCCTCAAAGCCGAGGAGCAATCTGCCGAGCGTGGACTTACCCGACCCGGATGGTCCGACGAGCGCAATCGAGCTTCCTGCCGCAACCCGGATGGAGACGTCGTCCAGTACCAGTGGCCCATCGGGCTGATATCGGAAGGAGACACTGCTGAACTCGATCCTGCCCTCAAGGATGCCGGGGTCGAATTTCGCGACGTCTTCCTCGGGTACCTCCGCGAGGATCGGCCGTAGGTGCTGCAGACCAGGCAGTGTGCGCACCACGAGGTTGAACGAGTTGGCCATCGTCACCATCGCGACGGCGACTTGAGCGTAGGCGGCGTTGGCGGCCAGGAACGCGCCCGGCGACAGCGTCGACTGCGGGCTCAACCCCACGACCGCGAACAAGACGATCGCGGAAACGACTGGAAACGCCGCAGTCACGACGCCCGTGAGGTTCTCCACGCTTCGCACGGAGTTCCAATGCCGACGCTTGGCGGTGAAGAGCTCAGCCCAGCGATAAAAGGCCTTCTCCTGCACGCCGGCAACCCGCAGCTTGCTGATCCCGCTGACGAACTCCAGCAGTATCCCGTTCATCTGGCCGGCGAGGTCCTCGACCGCCTGCATCCGATGCAACTGCACTCGACCAGCCAGGATGGTCATGACGATCATCATGGCGAGAAGAATCGTGGCCGCGATTCCCAACTGCACGCTGTAGAACCAAATGAGACCGAAGCTGAAGATCGAGAATGTACCGCCCAGAACGGACGTGACGGCCGATCCGCTGATGAGCTGCACCATCGACTCGCTCGACAGCACGCGATGAGCGAGGTCACCTGCGCTGTAGCGGCGGAAGAATGACGTCGGGAGGGTGAGCAATCTTCCCCAGATGGCTGGGCCGAGGTAGCGATCAAGTCTGCCCTGCACCCGTAGTACGGCGATGGAGGTAGCCAGTTGGAACAGCGCACCCGCGACGGTCGCCACCAGGAGTGCCGCCGTCAATTGCACGAGCTGGGAACGGTTGGCCCCTGGAATCACGCTGCCGACTATCTGGCCCGTGACCAACGGCACGGCCAACGCCAACAACCCCGAACCACAGGTGAGACCGATGAGCATGAGC
>JALYUK010000318.1 GCA_030853805.1 Actinomycetota bacterium
AGTTTGGTGGCTTCGTTGACCAGCACGTGCAGCTGGGGGAACGTCTGGAAGTGCGGGGGTTTGAAGTAGTCGGTCCACAGCACCCACAGGTGGTGCTTGACCAGTTCGGCGCGTTGTTCTTTGATGATCAGGGCACGGACCCGGAAGTCGGGATCGTCGTTGGCCGCGACCTTCTCGCAGATGCCCTTGATGGACTGGGCCTCGATGCGGGCCTGGGCGGGGTCGTACACGCCACAGGGCAGGTCGCAGTGTGCGCTGACCTCGATGGTGGGGGCAAGGAAACGGCGGAACATCGAATCATCCCTTTTCAAAGATCACCCTGCCGGGCGGCCGGGTGTAGATGTTCCCCACCCTAGGACCGGGCAGTCCTGGTTCGCCCACACTGTCTGGTCCGTGCGAGGACTGAGCGATCCTGGTGGCATTCCCACCCGGTTTTCACACCCCCACCTGATCGACCTCGCGCAAGCTCGCGGCGTCTACAAGGATCGCGCCCGCAAACTCACCGACGACCCAACGACGGATAGGTGACGACGGATAGGTAAGGAATGGGGATGCGGTGTTGCCCGCCTACGCCGCCCCTACAGCGAGCCACGCCACCTACCTGGCGGGAAATTCGTTGCCTCGTCCCTAACGTGCGGTAAGCAGCGACCAGGCCAGCCGATTGCGGTGGCGCAGGACGTCGATACGTTGGTCGTCGATGGGGCCGATGGGTGCTTCCAGTGCTTCGGAGTTCGTACGAATATCCGTCGCGGAGCGGATGGGCGTGCGGTTGTTGTCATCAGCCAAACCCACGCGATGACCCCGGTGTTGTCTGTGAACGTGTCATACCGTCCATCCTCGGTACTGCTGTCGCAGACGAGCTTTCGCAGCGCAGCACTCACCCTGCTTTCCCCCTGCTCTGCGCCAGCTCGTAGTCTGCGCACTCTCGCGATGCTCTAGCTCGTGCTGCCAACAGTAGCCCTTCGTACTCCTGATCATTCTCCCGCCATCGCGAGGGATATACCCTCGCTGATCGAATCCAACTCGCGAAGACGGTCTGTCCACAGCGCAGTAGTCCCCGTGTGGCATCTGATGGGGCCTGCGTTACTGGTTTGGTTCGTCTACCCGAGGTGTCGTAGTTCGTGCCTGCGAGTCTTTGACGTTGCGACTTCCTTTGGGTCGTCCACCCCGCCGCACGCCGGGCTGCACAAGACCCAGCTTCTTCAGTTCGCCCGCCGACCACCCTGCTTGGGTGGCCTCGGTCCAGGCACCGGCCGCTTCGCGTTCCGTTGCCGCAGCGGCTTCGCGTGCTGCCGTAGCGGCTTGCTGTCGTTCATTCAGCTTGCGGACGGCATCTACTCGCCCGGCGAGTAGTTGTTGTGCTCGGTCGGCAATATCACTCATGTGCTCACCTTAGGCCGGTCGTGGTGCTTGGTGTTGAACGCGAGTGGCCTGTCGTGCACTGTGACAGATGAGCAGACCCCTAGGCTTGTCCAGCTGCTTGAGAACGTCATCACCTGCTGAGAGCGGCCGCTGGGGGGTTTCGAGAACCGGCGTGTCCCCAAGTCCGCCGCCTCCTCCTCGGCTCCTTTTGGGACCCATGGTTGCGTGAAAACACTGGTAGAGGTTCAGGGCGGGAGCAAGATGAGTCTTAGGGTGTCCCTTAACCGGTCTGGGGCTTGCGCTTTCCCATCCCGCGGGGCACCCTGGGAGTTGTCGCGCTGGGTGGGGCGCGCGCGACAACGACAGCCGATCCGCCGCCTGGCGGCGTCGGAGTGATGGAAGAGGAGGGGGTGGCGGGCATGGGTGAGCGTGATGGTGTGTTCCGCCGCCGGCGCACGGATGGGCGCCGGGAGCATCGGACGGTGATCAAGCACACCGAGGAGGAGTGGGTGCGGGTTAAGGCGATGGCGGTGGTGGCGAACGTGTCGGTGCCGCGGTTGTATGAGCGGGCGTTGCGTTCTGGTGGTGTGGTCGCGGCGGAGCGGTTGGCGTGTATCCGGTTGGAGATGGATTCTTCGTTGCGGATGATCGGGTTGGTGGGGAACAACTTGAACCAGCTCGCGCGGGTCGCGAACGCGTCTGGTGAGGTGAATTACCCACAGATCAGGGCGTCGGCGGAGATGGTGGACCGGCACATGGTCGCGTTGCGGGGGTTGCTGCGACAGATCGCGGAGGCTTTCCCCGAGGACACCTCTGATGAGGAGATAGCGGCCGGGTTGGGCGCGGGCCCGGACGAGGTAGACGGGGGTGGTTTCGAGTGATCGTGAAGGTCGCGCAGCGTGGTAAATCGATGCCGGGGTTGATGCGGTATTTGTATGGTCCGGGGAAGATGGATGATCACCGTGACCAGCACATGATCGCCGGGTATGGGGCGTTCCCTTTCGTTTATTCGGACGCGTTGTCCAAGGAGCAGGCCGGTGAGTTGGGGCGGATGCTGGAGCAGTCCTGGCGTGAGCAGTTCCGTGAGGAACGGGCGATCGCGGGCCGGCCAGCTGGTGGGGTAAGTGCAGCTGCGTTATCCGGTGCTGACCGTGGCGATGTGTTGTCGTTGGACCTGGCAGGCCTGGAGGGTGAGTCCAGTTCTGCGGGTAAGGACCCGGGCCGCAATTTCAAAGAGCACGTGTACCACGTGGTGGTCTCCCTCGGCCCGCAAGAAGGGCAGTACACCGACGATCAGTGGGATCAGGTCGCGTGCGGTGTCGTGCAGGGAATGGGGTTCTCGACCGGGCCGGGTGACATGAACGCAAACGCGTGGGTCGCGGTCCGGCACGGGCTGTCCGCGCAGGGAAATGACCACATTCATATCGCGGTGAACCTGGTCCGCCAGGACGGGGTCCGCACCCGGCTGTCCAACGATAAGACGCTGTCGCAGGTCGTGCGCCGGGACCTGGAGCAACGCCTTGAGTTCGTGAGCCCTCTGTCGGAGTTGGGTCACGACCGGCGCCCCGGTGAGCATCGGGGTTTACCTGCGTACACGAACAAGGAAGCCGGCGAAGCACGCGCGCGGACCGCCGAAGGTCACCCGGTCGTCCCGGACCGGGTGCAGTTACAGCGGTTGGTCCGCGCTGCGGCGGGTGCGTCCAGTACCGAGGCCCAATTCATTCAGGCCGTGTTCGACCAAGGTGCGGGTATTGAGGTGGCCAGGTGGGCGCCGGGCGGGCACGAGATGGTCACCGGGTACAAGGTTGCGTTGGATGAGAACGCGCGGTGGTTCACCGCTTCCCAGCTTGCACCAGACCTGACGTTGGGCGCACTGCGCAAGGAATGGGCACCGCATGAGACTGAACAATCGTTGGCGTTGGCGTTGGCGTTGTGGCGCGAAGAAACCGCACCCGAAGAATCGGTGGAAGCGAGTAGTCCCGCCGAGCTCGATGAGCACCTGGCCGCGGCCGGGGATCACCTGGAACAGTGGGCCCAGCAGTTGCGCGAGGTCGACCCGAACGACACAACACGGTGGGCCATGGAAACAGCGAACGCGGCCCGGGTCGCGTCCGCGTTGACGCCCCCGTTGCCGCTGCCCGTCGAGCGGGACGAGGAGAGGCAGCCGGTTCCTGTCCCCACCGGCATCGTGTTAGGAGCCGGAGCGGACGCGTTGACCCGGGTCAGTCTGAACACCCGTCACGAACCGGCGCCGACCACGCAACTGCCAGCCTCAACGGACCGACCGCCAACGACCAGCACCGAGGCCAACCCGTTCATCGAGGCCGTGACCCCTGCCAAGGACTACAACCCCTTCATCGCTGCCGTAACTCCCACACCCGCACCGCAGGTCCTACCGGTTGTCCCAGCAGGGCCCTCACACGCGGAACTCGCCGCGCGGCACGTCATGATCGCGATACGCGCCTCAGGGCCCGACCATTACCGGGGGTGGCTGGCAGTGATGCAACAGTTCTCCCGCACGGTCGGCGCGATCCACCACGCGCAGCAAGCACGCGGCGAGCTCGCCCTCGCCCAACGCGTCCAGACCGACACGCTCGGGGCATTGACACAGGTCCAAGACCGCCTGGAACGCATGGCCAAACCAGCCGCGCCCGCGCCCTCGGGCCACCACGAGACTCCATGGGAAGAACTCTCCCCCGCCGCCCAACGCGTCCGCGCGAGCATGCTGCACGGGTTCCCAGGGAACCGACTCCACCTGAACCCCGCGCCGCCCGGCACATCGAAAACCGATCTGACACGACCCCGCCCTGGCCGGTCGCTACCTTCAGATCACGGCAAAGGCCGCCGGCGTTGAGTTAAGTGTCGGGGCGGAGGTAGCAATGCTGCAGGATCGTGCTTTAGGACCCTCTGGGAGTGTGCCGCATGACGATCGACAACCGGTCAGCCTTCAGATCAGCGGTTTGATCATGTGTGAACTGCTGGCTTGGTCATTCATCTGGTCATGTCATGTCGTGACAGGCGGGTGCGCCACGACAATGTGTGATGCCGCGTTGCGCGTCTGACCTGTTACGTCCCCGCCGCGGCCCACGTGTCCTTGTGATCCGCACCTGGCGGGGGTGCCTTGTGGTGCCCGGCACAATCAGCAGTATGGGCGATAACGACGCGAACCGGCCTGGGCCCCTTTTTGCGAAAGCGGTCACGGCGATGTTGCGCGAAGCGCGTTCGCTGTCGCGGCGCGCTAACAAACTCACTCTTGCTGCCGCGGCTGGGGAGGATCAAAGGACGGAGCAGCTCGCCGCGGAGGCCTGCACCAGCCTGGAACAGCTCGTGCACCATCTGATGCTGCTGGAACGTCAGGCACAGCGCGGTGAGAAACCCGCAACTGGGCGCCGGTAGCAGTCAACGGTTTCATCGTCGCCGGTATTGGGATCGCGCGGCGATCACTGCGGCACCAGCTGGGCCGACTCATCAGAGCGTTGAACCCATCAGCCTCGGGCGTACAGTCGAGCGGGTAGAGGTCATTTCGTGCGAGGACTATCACTGCCCGCCTGGCCCTTTCTCAGCAGGGGACGCTGTATTCGTCTCCGATCGGAGTGGCCATGAACAGCCACACATCCTCGAATGAACCAGCTGTGCTCAGACCCATCGTTTCTACCGCGCTGAGCTCTGACGCGGGGCCGATCCGGAGGGAACAGGGGTGCTGCTCGTGAGCAGCACCCCTGTTCCATCGACGGCGTTCGGAGACCACCGCACCTCTCGACTCAGCCTGTGGCTAGAACACGACAAGGGTCTGTCCGATGGCGCCTGGTGGCCCCGGAGCACGTCACTGCAGGGGGAAATCCCCTGCCTCGACCTGGCTGTCCACAGACTGACCGGTGCCCGGATAGTCAGGGCCGCTTACGCCTCTGAGCGCTGGGCACCTGCACCGCCCATGCTTCGGACCTATCTGGGGATGACCCAACTGGATTGGTCCAAGGCCGGCTTTCGCCCCGAGAACATCAGCCTAACCCTGACCGACGACACCACCCTCGTGCTGACCGTGATCCCACCAGGCACCGATCCCGGTCTCGCTGAGCACCTCCTGGCCGAGCACGCCCACCCCCACGGGCGCCGCGGGCGCGATGACCCAGACCGAACGGGCACTCGCCCGCCGAGCCAATAAAGAC
>JALYUK010000185.1 GCA_030853805.1 Actinomycetota bacterium
CGCCCAAGCACGCCAGTTGGCTCAACATGGTCGAGATCGAGATCGGTGTCCTACGCAGCCAGTGCCTGGACCGTCGCATCGGCGAACGCGACCATCTCGTCGCCGAGATCGCCGCCTGGGAGCGCCAACGCAATGCCGAACGTGCCCGCGTCAAATGGATGTTCTCCACCGAACGTGCCAGGAGCAAGCTCGCTCGCGCCTACCCAACGCCAGCCAAAGAGTCATAATCATTGTGCAGAGGTACTAGCCCGGATTATGCAGCGTGAGCCCAAAATGCTGGGAAACCCAAGCGCCGCCCATCAAGGGAAGTTCGTTACTCCGCCCGGACGCGACATGCCGTTTTACGCCAAAAGCGAGGGATTTTTGGGGGTTGAGCGACTTTCGCGTCCGCTCGTGCATAATCCGGGCTAGGCGGGTTCGGCTAGACACTAGGCTCTGGATGACTTAAATGGTCAGGTAAAGGAGGAGGGGATGTGGTAGCTAGCGAGTTACCGCGGGACATTAAAGACGTACCTAAACATGGCTCGATAAGGTGGGAGTTAATTCAGTGGCTTCACCAATTCCAACGATAAAACCCGCGGGTCCAACTTTAACGCCGGCCCTTCCGCCGACGGCTGCCTATACAGCCACCGACGTCCCCTTTGCCAGTCAAACAATCACCAACACATCGCCGACAGCAAAGGACACGATCTCTCTGACTGTTAGCGATGGGAGTTCAACAACTCCAAGTGACGGTCCTGGAACGTTCAGCGCCGCCAGCGGTTTAACAAAAACCGGGTCAGGCACCTACACGATAACTCCTGGCGGCCCTAGCGTCGTTAATCCAATTTTCGAATCACTAAGCTTCACGCCACAGGCAGCCTCTGGGCAGATCGGAGTTTCTGTCTCAAGCACCGACAGCCCGACTCCCGCAACCGAGAACCAGGTGTTTACATTCGACTCAGGAAAGACACCAACTCCGGTATTATCTGACAAGGATCTCGACCTTACCCAGCATGGATTTCAAGATTTGCAAGTTACTGATAGCCCTAGTGGGCTAATTTTTAAACTAACGACTCTAATGTTCACCGACCCTAATGCTATGACGTTGCAATTCATCGACGGAACCTACACGGTCGGCCTGATGGCGAAGACTGGCAGCCTCTCTCTCGATGGAAATGCCACCGAGGTGGCACGCCTATACCACACGATGCTGGGTCGCGATCCAGAGTTTGCTGGCGAGGCTGGATGGAAAAGCATACTGGCCTCTGGTCAGGCCACTCCACTGGACATCGCCAACGGCTTCTCGGGCAGCATGGAGTTCCAGACTCACTATGCACAGCTAAATAACAACGACTTTGTCTCTCAGCTGTACCAGAACGTGCTCGGCCGTCCTGGCGATCCAGGTGGTCAAGCCTTTTGGGTCTGGCGGCTAGACAATGGCGCCACCCGCGCCGAGGTAGGTCTAGGGTTCAGCGATAGCGGAGAGGACGTAGATCATCTCGCCACACCTACAACCAACCCAGAGCCCGGAACGTCCACGTCATATGTGCCGATCAGTCCAGCTGGCATTCACTTCTACGGTAGCATGGCCTATTCAGGCGCCCCCGACCACTTGGCATAGGCTCTCTCGTGTTTTTCTGCTTCCATTCATTTAGATGAGTAGATGTGTAGTCATGGACTATGAACGCAAAACTGGTGGCCGCGCGCTGGGGCCCAGTTTGCAATGTGGTCGTCGATCACCTTCTGGGCGTCAGCGGTCTTGTTGCGACGTCCAGGGGGCCTGCCAGCGTCCCAGGTATTGTCCAGCTCGGCAATGACGCCGCCGATCAGGTTCGTGTGGGTTGGCAACAGTAAAGGCAAAACTCAGGTCGACATTTCCCTGGACGGGAGCATGGCTCGAGGAACGGGCCAGGCGTGGTTCGTCCAGTGTTGATGCTCTAGCTACGTACAATCGTACAAAAACAAAATTTAGGTGTTGAGGCAACTTCCGGAGGATGCTGTTTAATTGCTTTGGTTCGCCCGAGAACGTAACGTTGTTCCGCGAAGAACAGTCCGCTCGCAGCCTGCCGTTGGCCTTAAAACTACTAGACAGAACTGAGTCGTTGGTTTGTGACGATGGGGCGGCCGCATGTCGGCGGCGTGTTCCTACCCGCTCCTGCGTCGGAGGGGTCAGCCAACACGTCGGCGGCGATATCGACACCAGCAGCCGGCGCTTCGGCGCCACCATTTCCCGAGCTCGCTCGCGGCCGTGCACCAGCACCAGTCGGTTGGGCTCTGTTGGGCCTTAGTATCCCGGGAGACCCCGAGCTCGGCGGCGACACGCAGAGGTGGTGTCGCGGATGTGGTGGAAAAGCTGGGTGGCGTAGTCTCCGACTTGTTCAACGAGTCATGACCGGCGTTCGAGCGCCGGCGGAGACCACGCCAACTTTAATTCGCTTACGGTAAGTGAATGTAGACTTCACTACGGTACGTACAGGAGGCTAGGCATGATTCATATGGTATTCAGGATCGACGTTAACCGGCTACCCTATGTTACGGATGAGCTAAGCCGCGGCCGGCTCCGCCAAGGCTGGGGTGTGCCCGGCACAGCCCTTGAACGGGACGGGCGCGCTGTGATTCAG
>JALYUK010000193.1 GCA_030853805.1 Actinomycetota bacterium
GCTCAACATCACGCTCCTGGTGAGGAGGCCGAGGTCGATTTCGGGGAGGTGTGGGTTGTGATCGATGGGGTGAAAACCAAGTGCTACATGTTCGTGTTCTGGTTGTCTCACTCCGGTAAAACGATCCACCGGGTCTACCCGACACAAGCTCAAGAGGCGTTCCTGGAAGGCCATATTGAGGCGTTCAACGCGATCGGTGGGGTCCCGACCCGACACATCAAATACGACAACCTGTCCGCAGCGGTCGCGGCGGTGATCCGGGGCCCGGGCCGGGCTAGGAATGAGAACGAGCGGTGGGTGTTGTTTCGCTCCCATTACGGGTTCGACCCGTTCTATTGCGAGCCTGGCCTGGGCGGGGCTCATGAGAAAGGTGGCGTGGAAGGAGCCGTGGGCTGGTTCCGCCGAAACCATCTGTCCCCGATGCCGCAGGTCACCTCGTTGGATGAGCTGAACGAGCAGATCCGGGGGTGGGCGCTCGCGGACGAAGATCGCACGATCAGCGGCCACGCCCGCACCATCAGCCACGACCTGGCCGTGGAGCGGCCGCTGCTGCGGCCGGTGCCGCTGGAGGGGTTCGACCCTGGTCTGGTGTTACATCCCCGGGTGGACCGGTCCTCGATGATCACGGTACGGATGGTGAAGTACTCCGTGCCCGCGCACCTGATCGGACGCCGGGTCCGCGTCTCGTTGCGGGCAAGTCAGGTCGTGGTGTTCGACGGGCGGGCCGTGGTGGCGACCCATCCGCGGATCGCTGCCCGTACCGGACACCACGTCATCCTGGATCACTACCTGGAGGTGTTGCGGTTCAAACCCGGCGCACTACCCGGGTCCACCGCCCTGGTCCAAGCCCGCACCGCGGGTGTGTTCACCAGCGAGCATGAGGCGTTCTGGGCCGCGTCCCGCAAAGTCAACGGTGACGCCGACGGCACCCGTGAACTCCTGGACGTCCTGCTCCTGCACCGGTCCCTGACCGCTGACGCGATCACCGCAGGGATCAGCGCCGCGCTACGAGTCGGTGCGGTCACCGCTGATGTTGTTGCGGTTGAAGCCCGCCGGCACGCGGGCAGAACCCCTGCTGTGCTGCAGGAAGGTGGGGCCAGTTCTGCCCGTCACCACGGTGCTCACGCTGGTGTGCGTGAGCAACGGGTTGTCTCCCTGACCCAACGCCGCCTTGCTGATCCGGCCGCTGTCATCGCCGGCCTGCCACCGGACACCCGGCCCCTGCCATCGGTCGCCGCGTACGACGAATTGCTTCCACGACGACACACCCCCACCACTCCTATCTCTGTTGATGACACGAAGGCGAGTACCAGCTGATGGCACCGGCCCCACCCACGACGCCTGTCACCACCACGCTGCGCCGCCGGCGCGGGCTGACCGAAGAAGCCGCCGTCGCCGCGATCGACCAAGCCTGCCGCCGGTTACGGCTGCCCACGATCCGGGCCCTGACCGAGCAAGCGTTGGCCGTGGCCACTAAAGAACAACTGACCTACCAAGGGTTCCTGGCCGAACTCCTACTGGCCGAGGTCGACGACCGCGACCGGCGCTCCAGTACCCGCCGGGTCAAAGCCGCAGGGTTCCCCCGGGACAAGTGGCTCGGCGACTTCGACTTCGAGGCCAACGAGGCGATCAACCCCGCCACCGTGCACGAACTGGGCAAAGGCGACTGGATCCGCAAAGGCAACCCGCTGTGCCTGATCGGTGACTCCGGCACCGGTAAATCCCACCTCCTGATCGCCTTAGGGACCGCTGCGGCCGAACAGGGCTACCGGGTCCGATACACCCTGGCCACCAAACTCGTGAACGAGCTCGTCGAAGCCGCCGACGAAAAACAACTCGCCAAAACAATCGCCCGGTACGGGCGAGTGGACCTGCTCATGATCGACCTATGCCGACACCGCGACTATGCCGAGGGGCTGCGGTACCAGGGGTGGGTAGAGCGCCGGGGGTGATGTTCTGGGTGCCGCGACCGCTATGGGCCTCGGCATAGTTACAGGCTTTCGAGGAAGGCGAGGACCTTGTCGGTCGGGCGGTAGCGGCCTGGTGTGGCGGTGGCGGGGGTGGTCATGGCAAGGGCTTTCTCTTTGATGCTGATGTCGGAGTGGAGGTAGGTGTCGGTGGAGCGGACGCCGGCGTGGCCGAGCCAGAGCGCGATCACGGAGGTATCGACGCCTGCCTGTAGCAGGGTCATGGCGCAGGTGTGGCGTAGGACGTGCGGGTGGACGCGTTTGCCGGTGAGTGTCGGGCAGGCTCGTGCGGCGGTCGCGGTGTGGGTGGCGACGCGCAGGGCGATGGCGTCGCGGCTGAGCCGTCGTCCGGTGCGGGTCGGGAACAGTGGGTCGGTAGGACGCCCGGCGCGTTCAGTGACCCAGGCTTGCAGCAGGGGTTGGGCTTCGGCGGCGAGGGGAACGGCGCGTTGTTTGCGTCCTTTGCCTTCGCAGCGCACGTTGGCGCCGACACCGAGGGTCAGGTCGGCGCAGTCCAGTCCGATGATTTCGCTGACTCGCAGGCCGGTCTGTACTGCTAGCAGCAGCATGCTGCGGTCGCGTCGTCCTTCCCAGCGGGTTTGGTCCGGTGCGTCGAGTAGGGCCTGCACCTCGATCGGGGTCAGGAACGTGACGATCCGTTTATTGAACCGTTTCGGAGGGATGGCCAGCACTCGTTGGATCAGCATCGCGTGCTCGGGATGGTGCAGCGCGGCGTAGGAGTACAGGGAGCGGATCGCGGTCAGACGCACGTTGCGGGTCCGGACGCTGTTGTGCCGGTCGGCCTCGAGGTGGTTCAGGAACGCAGCAATGGTGGTGGCGTCCAGGTCCTCCCAGTCCAGTCGGGAGGGGTTCTTACCGGTCTGCTGATGCACGAACGACAGCAGGAGCCGCAGGGTGTCGCGGTAGGCGGTGATGGTGCGCGGGCTGGCCTGTTGTTGCTGGGAGAGACGGTCGGTGAAGAAGGCCTGCAGGGTCGACGCGATCAGGGTCATGACCGGGGCGCCTGCCACGCGTTGTCACGGCGTGCAGCGGCTAGCGCCAGCAGCTCTGGGGCGGCCGAGAGGTACCAGTAGGTCGAGGCTGGTTCGCGGTGGCCGAGGTAGGTCGACAGTGCCGGAAGGCGGGTTTGGACGTCTTGCCCGCTCCGGTACCAGCCCAGCAGGGTGCGTACGGCGAAGGTGTGACGCAGGTCGTGCAACCGCGGCGGGGACGGCGCGTCGGCGCCGATCCCGACGTGAGTGACCAGCGCCCGGAACGTTGGGCGCACCACGGCGTACAGCAACCGTTTGCGGGTGCTGGACACGAAGAAGCTCGGGTCCTTCGATCGTGGCTGTAGTCGATCGCGGATCTGGGCGTATCCGGCCAGGGCCGCGGTGCTGCTTGCGTGCAGGGGCACCAGGCGGGTCTTGCCGAACTTCGACTCGCGGATCAGCAGCACCCCGTGGTCCCAGTCGATGTCGGCCCGGTCGAGTTTGATGGCTTCCCCGATCCGGAGCCCACTGACGGCTAGCAGGCCGACCAGGGTTTGATAGGTGACCGCTCGAAGCGGGGAATCGATCTGGGTGCGGGCCGCGTCCATCAGGGCCTCGATGTGTGCCGGGGAGTAGATGAACGGCGGTGTCCAGCCCGCCCGGTACGGCATCAGCCCCAGCGGCGGGACTTCGGTGTCCGGGTCGATGCCAGACAGGTAGCGGGCGAAGCCTCGTACCGCTGTCATCCGCACCGACCCAACAGAACTAGCTCGCCCTGGGGTGGAAGGGGCCGGCACCTGTTGACACCACGACAGCGCTGCCTCGATCGTGATCGTGGGCGCGTGGCGGGCATCGAGGTAAGCCACGAACCGCGGTAGCACCCGCCCTGGTCCGGCCAGGTCGTGTCCCAGGGAGCGGCGCAGTTTCAGGTAGTCGCTCAGGGCTTGTTCCAGCGGGCTCATCACAGCGCTCCCGGCCAGGGCGCGGTGACCTGGCGCAGCGTGTCTAGGTCGACCTTGGCGTACAGAGCGGTGGTAGCCAGGTCCTGATGGCGTAGTACCTGGCTGATGGCGACCAGGCCCGCACCTTGACGCAGGAGTTCGGCGGCCAGGGAGTGCCGGAGCCGATGTGGACCCACGCGTGGCAACCCGGCCCGTAGGCAGGCACGCTCGACAACGTCACCGACCAGATCCGCACGGATCGGCTGGCGCGGGGCCCGACAGGTCAGGAACAGCCGGGGGTGGCCCTGAACGATGCGGGACTTGCGATCACCGCTCAGGTACGCCACGAGGGCTTCACCGACCTCGGCCGGCAACGGGAGCCGATCGCGGGCTCCGCCCTTGCCGCGCACGACGAGCTCTGCGGCCCGCCAGTCCACATCATCTAGTTCCATCCGCGCGACCTCGATCGAGCGCAGCCCCAACCGGGCGAGCAGAGTGATAATCGCGAAATCGCGGACACCGACATCGGTGGCGCGGTCGCAACCCTCCAGCAACGACTGGACATCAGCGCGCGTCATCGCGGGTGCAGGCAGGGTCGCCAAGCGCCACCCACCAACAGGAGGCACCGCCGTCCCGAGGCGTAACGGCGTCAGACCTCGCAAGTACAGAAAACGAAGGACCGAGCGCAGCTCGCCAACGCGCCCCTTAGCCGAGCCGGTACTGACCCGGCCGCACTCTCGTAGCAGGAACGAGTTGACGTCCACACCGGTCAGGACAGCCGGATCCAACACACCTTGGACCATGGCCTGCTGCTGCAGAAAGTGCCGAGCGGTGTTCTC
Source organism: Actinomycetota bacterium (assembly GCA_030853805.1). Lineage (GTDB taxonomy): Bacteria > Actinomycetota > Actinomycetes > Actinomycetales > Dermatophilaceae > Allobranchiibius. The sequence continues at coordinate 4,740 of JALYUK010000193.1, forward strand.
GTAGCGCAAAACCGTGGACCGGGCCAGACCTCGTTCCTGCACCATCCAGGACCGATAAAGGGCGAGCAACTCGCCCAGCGGTGTCAGCGAAGGCGTCGCATCTTCCACGACACCGATCTGCCGCAAATAGCTCACCATAGGCACCATCGCCCGGGCCCCAGGAACACTTCGATGGCCAACCCTGCGCCGCTCGGACAAGAACAACTCCATCTGATCCGCGTCGAGTTGTGCTGCCGCCAAACCTCGGGCGGAAAGCCACAGCCCGACCTGACCCAGGTCCTTGAGCATGTTCCGAATCGTGCCCGGGGTGTAACCCCGGCCCGTCAGCCAATCCCGGTAGCCCTCGACCTGCGGGGCCAGAACGCCAGCGTTACGTCGGGTAGTCCCCATTGCAATTGCCTCCTCGTGGGAGCACGGTGCTCCCACGATCGAGACTCCACCCAGCCTGTAACTATGCCGAGGCCCATAGCGGTCGCGGCACCCAGAACATCACCCCCGGCGCTCTACCCACCCCTGGTACCGCAGCCCCTCGGCATAGTCGCGGTGTCGGCATAGGTCGATCTATGCGGA
>JALYUK010000199.1 GCA_030853805.1 Actinomycetota bacterium
TGGCCGTGACCTACAAGGTCGAGGCGACCCGTGTCGAGCAGCGCACCGACTTCGACAAGCTCATCGTCGACGTCGAGACGAAGAACTCGATGGCGCCACGTGACGCGATGGCCTCCTCCGGTAAGACCCTGGTCGAGTTGTTCGGGCTGGCCCGCGAGTTGAACGTCGAGGCCGAAGGCATCGACATGGGCCCGTCACCGACGGATGCCGTGCTCGCCGCGCACCTCTCGATGCCGATCGAAGACCTGGACCTCACCGTCCGCTCCTACAACTGCCTCAAGCGCGAGGGCATCCACACCGTGGGTGAACTCGTCGGGCGCAGCGAAGCCGACCTGCTCGATATTCGCAACTTCGGTGCGAAGTCGATCGATGAGGTGAAGGAAAAGCTTGTCGAGATGGGTCTGCAGCTCAAGGACAGCCCTCCCGGGTTCGACGCGAGTGCTATCGCCGACCGTTACGACGACGAAGAATCAGCTGACGACGACGGCAGCTTTGCCGAGGACGAGCAGTACTGAGCCGCTGAATCCACTGCTTTCGCAATGTGATTCGTAGACCAAGGAGTTATCAATGCCAACCCCTACCAAGGGACCCCGCGTCGGCGGCGGTCCTGCGCACCAGCGGCTCATCCTGGCCAACTTGGCCACAGCGTTATTTGAGCACGATCGCATCACGACCACTGAAGCAAAGGCCAAGCGGCTGCGGCCGCTGGCTGAGCGTTTGGTGACCTTCGCCAAGCGCGGTGACCTGCACGCGCGCCGTCGGGTGATGAGGACCGTGCGCGACAAGGGTGTCGTTCACCGCCTCTTCACCGAGATCGCGCCGGACATGACACAGCGTCCCGGCGGCTACACCCGTACCACGAAGATCGCTCCGCGTAAGGGCGACAACGCCCCCATGGTCGTGATCGAGTTGGTGCGCGAGGCCGTCAACGCCAAGCCCAAGCGCGCCGTAGTCGCCGAGGCCGAAGGCGCCACGCGTCGTTCCGCAGCGGACAACGCCAAGGCTGCCGAGTCGTCATCCTCGGCTGACAGCAAATACGGCGAGGAGTCAGCGGCCCCGCTCGAAGGCGGAGCATCCCCTGATGCCGCGAAGTTCACGGTCAAGGGCAACGAAGACTCGATGAAGTATCACGTCGAGGGTTCGCGGTGGTACGACTCGACCGTTGCTGAGGTGTGGTTCACCACGTCCGAGGCAGCTGCAGCTGCAGGTTTCGCGCCGGCTGGTGGCGAAGACGCGCAGGCCGAGCAGCCTGACGCAGCTGACGCAGCTGACGCAGCTGACGCTGCAGAGGCGGACGAGCACGACACCAACGCCTGATCGGATATCTGATGAACGGGGCTGCACCGATGCCGGTGCAGCCCCGTTCTGTCTGTGCGCCAGCTCACGCTGCGGGCCCGTTCCTACGCAGCGCGGTGCTGTGCGAAAGTGGGGTAACCGGCGAATATCTCACGAGGAGCAGTCATGAGCGATGAGCAGAAACAGGACCCCGAGAACCAGAAGCCGGAGCAGGATGCGCCGGCTGGAACGACCGATGCGGACTCCAAGGACGCGCAGATGGCTGCTGCCGGAGCGACGGCAGCCGACGCGGAATCGGCCTCCGCGGACCCTCAGGCCACCGACGGCTGAACAGATCGGAACGATCGGGCCAGCGGGATGAGGGTGAGCATCAGCACCATCGGCCCTGAGGGTGCCGCGTGCGCCAAAGGTGCGATCAAGGTAGGTCGGAACCCACGTCGTCACCGCCATGTCAACCATGTGGAACAGGACGAGTGCAGGCCCGATGTGGAGGATGCGCCGCCAGGCGATGGACTTCTCGATCGAGGTGCTCGGTGGTACCTGAAGTGGGACGGGGTGACCGGCAGAGCGAGCACCATGGCCACGAATCCCGCCCGTAGGATCGCCGCGTTTCCGTACCTCGGCGCGGTGCGCTCGGCGATCAGTGAGCCGAAATCGGCGGCAACGAGGAGGGCCAGAAGGAGCGCGGGGAATTCGCGGGGACCGATGTCGAGACGGTCCTGCAGGGCGGGCAGCTTGGTACTGAGGACGATAAAGACCAGGCCCTGAGTCGCGAAGGCGGCAGCGACTGCTATCTGATGGCGGGTGAAGTCGACGGTGTCGGACACCTGCCGATTGTGGTGTCCCGTTGGCCGGGCGTCCCGGGATTGCCGGGGGAGATGCCCGCGCAGATACCCTGTGCGGGTGCGGCTGAGGATCGACTTCGGGTATGACGGCGGTGACTTTTTCGGCTGGGCGACGCAGCCGGGTCTGCGCACCGTCGAGCAGACTTTGAGTGAGGCGTGGGGGACGATCGCCCGTACCGGTCCCGCGCGCTTGACCGTTGCCGGGCGCACCGACGCCGGCGTGCATGCCCGCGGTGCGGTCTGTCACCTGGACGTGGACGAGGCAACGTACGAGGCACTACCGGCGAGGTCACGTCGCACACCGGCGGTCGCCGCGATGCGACGTCTGAATGGCGTGCTGCCCGCCGACGTCGTCGTGCATCGGGTGAGTGCGGCTCCGGAAGGATTCGATGCCCGGTTCTCCGCGCTGCGGCGACGCTACAGTTACCGGCTCTGCGACGACCGGGCCTCCTGCGACCCCACCAGACGCCATGACACGGTGTTGGCAAAGCATCCGGTGGACGTGCCGGCGATGGATCTCGCCGCGCAAGCGTTGCTCGGACTGAACGACTATGCCGCATTCTGCAAGAAACGAGGTGGCGCAACGACGGTCCGTACGCTGCTGGAATACCGGTGGGAGCGGACAGCAGACGGGACCGCAGTCGCGACGGTCGTCGCGGACGCGTTCTGCCATTCGATGGTGCGCTCGCTGGTCGGGGTCGTTATGCCCGTCGGGGAGGGTCTGCAGCCCGTGTCGTGGCCGCTCGCGGTCATGTCGGCCCGACTACGTCACCCGGGAGTCAAGGTAATGCCGCCGCACGGCCTGTGCCTGGAGGAAGTGACCTACCCGCCCGACGGGCAGCTCGCTGCCCGTGTCCGCGAGGCGCGAGCTACCCGCGAGCTCCCGCAATTACGAAGCTGACGGAGCCGGCCCGGTCTCGACGAGGCGCTTGACCTCCGCCAGGGTCGCCGAGATCCCCTCGTTGATCTGGTCGGCCGCTCCGTGCTCGGTGTGCAGTTTGACGGTCACGGTCGAGGTGTGTGTGTCGCCCGTGACATCCAACAGGCCCCGGTAACCGCCGGTCCCTTCGGAGCCCCACTGCAATCTCTTGGCGACCTCATCCACCCGGAACCACGCCTCGCCCTCCTCGCGTGAGCCGTTGACCTCAGCCACCACGTGGACGGCTTCACCGTGGGCCGGGTCGGCGCTGACCATGGCTGCGAAATAGTCCGGCAGGTGACGGACGTCCGACAGGTAGTCGAAAAGCTGTTGGGCGGGTGCCTGTACGTCGATGCTGCCGTCGTGATCAGCCATGGGGGAACTCCATTCGGCCGGTGACCGGCCTGGTCGGGCACTCGGGAATCGACTCGAGCGACGGGGCGGCCCCGCCTCACCACCTTCACACGGCACGACGATCTATGGGTGAGTTGCAGAGGGCACGGTTCAAGAGCCCCTCGGGCGGTCTCCCGGACCGGTCGGCAGAGCGTGCTCGCGCGAGGTGGTGACAACGAGGGGGCGGGGTGCGACGATCGGCAGATGGGGATGCCCGGGGGTCTTGCGAACGGGCAGCCGTCACCGACAGCGGATGGCGGGTGCGCAGCTGAGAAATCTATCGGGCGCGCACGTGCTGGTCGTGGGCGATGGGCGGCATCGCGCGTTGTCGGGATCATGCTCGTGGTGTTGTGGGTGCTGTACTTCGCATCCTCGTTGTGGGCAGCTCCCGTGCGGGCATCCGGCGACTCATTGCGTGCAGCCACGGAGAGTGGCCGCGTGACCGACATCGACCGGGTGGCTTCGCGGCCGGCGCGATTGAGCGCGAGCCCGATGTTCTTGTTCCGTGGCGACAACTCCACGGACAATACGGGCGATTACCTGGTGTGGAGTATGCACAACGGTCATCGCTACTACACCGACGCGATGACCTTCCCCGGGCCGATCACCTCCTCGGCGATCACCAGCGGCACATCCTTCGTGAGCGGCTCATCGGAGCCGTCGTACGTCGACCGGGTCACTGACTTCGTCGTCAAACGCACGCATTTCGAGGGTGGCATCGCCTGGGCGGGACTGGCTCAGTTGTTGATTCTTCTCCTCGCTCTCGGATCGCTGTTCAATCGCGCACCGCGCACCGGCACGCGATGGTTCTGGTTCTGGGTGATCAATGTGCCGCTCGGTATCGGCCTGCTCTGGTATGCCTCGAGCGAACGGCTGCGCGAGCCGGCCCCGATCACGGTGCGCAGGGGAGGCGGTCAGGGGTTCCTGCTCGGCCTCGTCGCGACCTTTGCGATCCCGCTCGCCGTCACTGTCCTCCAGCTGCTGGTCGACCGGATCTGATTGATTTCGGCCAGGGTGAAGGCTGGTGCAGTGCTTCAGGCGTTGCGTAGGCCGAGGCGGCCGAAGGGGGCGCCGATCAAAGTCCCCACCGACACCCCGACAACAGCGAAGACGGCCGTCAGGATCGCATGCGTATCGGTGCCCGATCCGAGACCGGCTGTGTTCAACAGACCGAAACTGCCGGGGACCAGAACCCAGAACGCCGGCAGGTAGGCCACCTGCCAGGACGGACCGTTCGGCAGTCGATGGGCAACGGCGGCAGCCGCGGCAGCCACCACTGCCCCGGCCAACCCGCCGAGACCAGGACCGTAGAAGTGCTGGACGCTCAACTGCACGGTGGCAGTGACGGCAACCACAGCGGCAATGGGGGCGATCGCGCGCAGCGGTACGTAGACGTTCACGATGATGCCGGCGATGGCAATGGTGAGACCCAGGGCGATTGCCCACACACCGTGGTGCGCCACCGCAGTGTTGTTCAGCACGGTGGCGGGAGCGTCGGTCACTGCGACTGCGGCCAGTACCCCCGCGAGAAAGAGCACGAGCTGGGCTACTCCCGCCGTCAGCCTTGCGGTACCCGCCTGCAGCGCTCCGGCCGCGATTTCCGACAATCCGGTGACCAGGAGGCTGCCGGGCAGCAGGACCGCCAGCACCGCGACGATCGTGCGTAACGGCCCGTCCATCAGCGAAGCCCGAGTCGCCAGCAGCACCACGATGGACACGCTGAAGGCAGCAGCGACAGGCACCAGGGGCCGCACCGATGGCCAGCGCCGCGCTGCGGCGGTCACCCCGGCCACCATGAGCGAGGCCACCGCCGCGACCAGGACGTTGGCCAGCGCCGGCTGCAGGAGCAGACAGAGACCGACGCCGATGGGCAGGGCTCCGAGATCTGAGAGCCACGCCGGCCAGCGGGCAGGTCGGTGGCGGATCGTTTGCAGCCGCTCGAGAGCAGCCGGGTAGGGCACGGTTCTGCGGCGTACGGCGTGCATGACGTCCAGGACGGCCGCCGTCTGCTCGAAACGGAGACCAGGGCCGACGGGGTGGAATCCTGTCGACGCATCGTGGCCCATCGTTACGAAGAGGCCCGTGGGGGTGGCAGCCACCATGACGTCGTCGGCGCCGAGCACCGAGCCGATCGTTCGCAGCATCTGCTCGATGTCAGGTACGGGCAGTCCGCCGCTCAACAGGTCGGCCCCCAGCTCCAGCAGGAATCTGCGCCGCAGATCAATCGCGGCGACGGGCCCGGTGTCAGTATCCTTGCCGGAAACGTCGCTACCCGACATGTGTCCTCCTTCGCTGTCCGAATGGGTCTGCAGTCACGCGTAGCCGACCCTCGCTCTGCCTGGCCCGTAGGCGGCGCGATGTCGGATGGCGACGCGCAGCGTGCACGTGGGGAGGACCAGTGTGAGCCGTATCAGGTCCCGCACGCGCTGATTGATCTCAACCTAACGTGCGGACGCTCTTGGACCCGCAATGCAAGCTCTGCGTGCAGCACTTCACTTCGCTGCTGGTGTCCAGGGCTGCACGAAGTCGTTGGCGGGGCGGCCCTCGACGGCGGCCTTGAGCGAGGCGGCGTCGGCGCCGTCCAGTTGCTCGCGAAGGATGTCCGCATGGCCGGCGTGCCGGGCCAGTTCCTCGACGTGATGCAGCAGGTAGAACCGTTCCCTGGTGGGTGTCTCGTGCATGATGCCGTTCCACGGCGCCGACGGCTCGATGACGTCGGCGCTGGGGTCAGCCGCGCGCACGCTGGCCAGGTACGCGCTCGCCATCTCATCGAAGCGCGCCAATGCCGCAGTCAGGGTGTCGTGGGCTGGAAGCGAGAAGCTGGTGAGAAAGGCCTGAATACCGTCCTGACTTAGTTCTGTGTTGCGGCTTCCATGAGAGTCGCGGTCCAGGCGACCCTTCATTACGTACATCGCATGCTCGATGAGGCCACCGACCGAAAGTTTGCTGCAGCAGGGAGCTTCGCGGGCCTGCTCGTCGGTCAATCCGTAGGCAGCAGCGCGTAGCCCGGCGAGTTGGTCGGCCAGGTAGAGCGCAAACTCGGCTGATTCGGGGTGGATCCCAGGTGTCGGCATGGCAAGTTCTCCTCGGCTGCGCCGCGAGGCGGTCCCGCGTGCCGCGAATGTAGCCGCGTGCACCGACAGCCTCCCGGCAACGCGATCCCGGCTTCGGCGCTGTCGTACGCCGTCCTACTGCGTCCGCGTCCGGGTGACGTCATCGCGAGGTACATCCCGGTAATCCCTGCCCGGGTCGCCCAGTGTCAGGATGACGAAATGCATACGACGAACTACACGAACACGCTGATCACAGTGTCGCCGGACACCAAGTGTGTCGCCGCGGTGCCGCCGCCGGTAGGCAGATCGTCGATCGCAGAGATGCAATTCGCGATGCTGCATGGCCACGACTACGAGCTGACGAGCGATGACGTGATCTTTGCCGTTTTCGCTGACCGCAAGGGTGTCGCAACCGATGAGCGTGCTGCGGCTCGCGACCGTTTCTTCTCCCGAGGTCAACCGTGCATGCGCACCTCGCCGCTGGCAAAGAACTACGGGTGGGGCGTACATGCCGACGAGACGGGCAGAATCGCGCTGGTTGCGATGGGAACGAGCGCCTATCACGCCATGGTGAACGATGACGCCATCATCAAGCGACCGGCCATGAAGACATCGCGTGAGGGCGAGGCTTGATGACTGGCGTGACTGGACCGGCTGGCCATCGGACGACATAGAGCCGCGACCTACCTCAGCAATTCAGACGCTTCAGACATGTCGCACGCCGGACAGGGGCCAGGGTCGGCGTGCGCGGCCTCGGAAGAGGCGGGTCACCCTTGTTGTTGTCTCAGTCATGAGCTTGAAGGTTGAAGTCTGGTCCGACGTTGTCTGCCCGTGGTGCTACATCGGTAAGCGCCGCCTCGAAGCGGCCTTGGCGCGCTTTGCGCACCGCGGCGAGGTGGAGTTGGTGTGGCGCAGCTTCGAACTCGACGTGTCCGCATCCCCGAGCGCTGCCGAGGGGGGCACGTACGCGCAGCGGCTCGCGGCCAAGTACGGCTGCTCGGTTGACGAGGCGCAGGTGATGATCGATCAGATGACCGCAACGGCCGCGACCGAAGGTCTTGACTTCCGTTTCGATCTGGCCCGGCCCGGCAACACCTTCGACGCGCACCGGTTGCTGCACCTTGCTTTGGAGTACGGCCACCAGGATGAGCTCAAGGAGCGCCTGGACCGCGCGACGTTCACCGAGGGGTCCCCGGTCTCCGATCATCGCGCCCTGCGAGGCCTCTGCGCGCAGGTGGGGCTGCCCGAAGCCGAAGCGGACGCCGTGCTGACATCGAACCGCTACTCCGATGCTGTTCGTGCAGACGAGGCGCAGGCGCAGGCGTACGGCATCAGTGGTGTCCCGTTCTTCGTCATCGACGGCCGGTACGGCATCTCCGGAGCCCAACCCGCCGACGCTATCCTGCAGGCGCTGGACACAGCCTGGTCCGAACACTCTCCGCTCACCCTCGTGGCCCAGGACGGCGACGCGCCCTCCTGCGACGGTGATTCGTGTGCCGTCTGACGCAGGGTCCATCGGCGCCCCTGACCCGAGATTCTGCCCGCAGAAGTGCCGGATGCCCTGATCGCCCGGAGCCGACTTGTTGCGGCTGTGGCCGTAAATCGGGCTGACGGATGCCGCGACGTCGTACAGACTGGACGCTCGTGGGCCATGTGGATGTCAACTCGATCGACTACGCGCTTCCCGACGGCCGACCGCTGCTCGGCGGTGTCAGTCTGCGGGTGGGTGAGGGCGCCAAGGTCGCGCTGATCGGTCCCAACGGCACCGGCAAGACCACACTGCTGCGGATCATTGCCGGCGAGCTCACCGCCGACGAAGGCGCGATCACCCGCAGTGGCGGTCTGGGGGTAATGCGTCAGTTCATCGGCAAGGTAGGGCGGGACGGCAGTCAGGTCACCGTGCGGGACCTGCTGGTTGACGTGGCGCCGGGCCCGATCGCAGCCGCTGCCCGTGCCGTCGATCGGGCCGAGCTGGCGATGATGGAACAGGACGATGAGCCCACTCAGATGGCCTACGCGCAGGCGCTCGCCGACTGGGGCGAGATCGGTGGCTACGAAGCGGAGACCCTGTGGGACGTCTGTACCGTCGCGGCCCTCGGCGTGTCCTTCGACAAGGCTCAGTGGCGCGATGTGTCGACCTTGTCCGGCGGGGAGCAGAAGCGGCTGGTCCTGGAGGCGCTGCTGCGCGGACCCGAGGAGGTGCTGTTGCTGGACGAACCGGACAACTACCTCGACGTACCGACCAAACGGTGGCTGGAGCACACCCTGAACGAGTCGCCCAAGACCGTCCTGTTCGTCAGCCACGACCGCGAACTGCTCGACCAGGTCGCGACCCGCGTCGCCACGCTGGAGCCAAGTGCTGCCGGGTCCGCCGCCTGGACGCACCCCGGCCGATTCGCCACCTACGCCCAGGCGCGGATCGATCGCAATGCCCGCCTGGAGGAGCTGCGCAAACGGTGGGATGAGGAGTTGGCCAAGTTGAAGGCTCTGGTGCAGATGTACAAGCAGAAGGCGGCCTACAACTCGGACATGTCTCCCCGCTACCACGCCGCTCAGACCCGGCTGCGCCGTTTCGAAGAGGCCGGTCCGCCGCAGGTGACCCCGACCGAGCAGAAGGTCACCATGCGACTGCGAGGCGGCCGCACCGCCAAGCGCGCAGTGATCTGTGAGCGCCTGGAGTTGTCGGCTGACGGTGGGCAGAGCGTGCTCATGGCGCCTTTCGACGTGGAGCTCTGGTACGGCGAACGGGTGGCGGTGCTCGGATCGAACGGGTCGGGTAAATCACACTTCCTGCGGTTGCTCGCAGCAGGCGGCAGCGACCCGGATCTCGAGCATCAACCGGTGGGCGACGTCCAGCCGGCGCCGGTCATCCATCAGGGGATCGCGCGGCTGGGCTCACGGGTACGGCCGGGTTGGTTCGCCCAGACCCACCAGCACCCTGCTCTGCTCACACGGACCTTGTTGGAGATCCTGCACCGCGGTGACGAACACCGCGCGGGCAAACCCCGCGAGGAGGCATCGCGAGCGCTGGACCGGTACGAGTTGGCGCACGCGGCCGAGCAGACGTTCGCCTCGCTGTCCGGTGGTCAGCAGGCCCGGTTCCAGATCCTGTTGCTGGAGTTGTCCGGAGCTACCTTGCTACTGCTGGATGAGCCCACCGACAACCTGGACCTGCACTCGGCCGAGGCATTGGAGGAAGGCCTCGAGGCGTTCGAAGGCACGGTCGTGGCCGTCACGCACGATCGGTGGTTCGCGCGCGGTTTCGACCGGTTCCTGGTCTTCGGCCAGGACGGCGAGGTGTACGAGCCGAACGAGCCCGTATGGGACGAACGTCGGGTACGACGCCGACGCTGACGGTGTTGGCCGGTCGTTGACGGTGTTCAACGACCGTCAACGACCGTCAATGGCCGCCGATACCGTCAACGTGCTGGTTTCGTGTCGACGGGGAGCAACGTCGTGTACGCCGCCACGCGTCGCGCGCCTGGGCTGCCCGCCCCGATCCGCCGGTACCGCGCGAACACCTCAGCGAGTTCGGCGCTCAGCGCCGACAGTTGCTCGGTGGTGAGCAGCACCGCGTGGTCCTGGATGCCGCAGGATTCGCGCCAGGCCCGCGGCCAGTCGTCCTGCAGGTCGATCCAGGCGTCCGCGCGTTGGCCGACGTACTGCACGAGGTCGTGCTGCAGCCAACGGGCGACCGCCGCTTCATCGGGATCCTGCACGTCGTCGGCGGCGAGATCTGAACGCTCCGGTTGGGCAGCGGCCGCCCAGACCCTGCGGCGTCCGACGCCGGTCCCGGTGTCGTGGACGTGGCCCGCCTCGGCCAGCACTCTCAAGTGGTAGCTCGTCGCGCCGGTATTGCTGTCCAACGCTGCGGCGAGCAATGTTGCTGTGGCCGGTCCATGGACTCTCAGTCGGGCCAGCAGCCGCGAGCGCAGGGGGTGGGCGAGCGCTCGCAGACTCGTGGGTCGGGTGATCTCATCGGCATCAGAAATGGGCACTTTATGCACAATACTTGTGCATAGATCCCGTGGATACCAGCTGTATTCCTGGACCGCACCGCTCGAGATCGTTGCCATCCGGGCGTTCTCAGCCAATTTGGGACCTGCGACGTCGGGTTCGTAGACTGTACGAGGCGCGGAAACGTGCCCCGAGATGTTCCAGTCGCGACCGTGCGCACGCGAGATCAGCTTCTTCCTCGTGAACGAGCTTGTGTCGTTGCCAGATCGGTTCGGCAGTCCAGCACGAAAGACCACCCCAGAAAGTTGACGAACGTGCGTACTTTCACGCCCAAGCCGGCGCAGCTCCAGCAGGAGCGCGCCTGGCACATCATCGATGCCACCGACGTGGTGCTGGGCCGACTGGCCACGCACACGGCGAGCCTGCTGCGCGGCAAGCACAAGCCTGTTTTCGCGCCGCACGTCGACGCCGGTGACTTTGTCATCATCATCAACGCCGACAAGGTTGCGCTGACCGGTTCGAAGCTGCTGAAGAAGAAGGCTTACCGCCACTCGGGCTTCCCCGGCGGCCTCAAAGAGATCTCCTACATCGACCTGATGGCCAAGGACCCGGCCAGGGCCGTTGAGAAGGCAGTCCGGGGCATGATCCCCAAGACCAGCCTCGGTCGCGACCAGATGACCAAGCTCAAGGTCTATGCCGGTCCGAACCACCCGCACGGCGCCCAGCAGCCTGTGCCGTTCGAGATCACCCAGGTCGCGCAGTAACGCGCCTGCGCCCCTACCCCTTCAGACTTCAGGAGAATCGTGGCTGACGATCAGACCACCGAGCAGGACGTCCTCGAAACGGACGAGCCCGCACTGTCCACCTACACCTCAGAGTCCAGCGGCCCCGTTGGCGAAGACGGCGAGGACGCACCGCGTCGTCGCACCGCGTCCGAGCCCGGCGCCGGCACCGGCCGCCGCAAGCAGGCGATTGCGCGGGTGCGCATTGTGCCCGGCACCGGCGAATGGACGGTCAACGGCCGCACCCTGGCGCAGTACTTCCCCAACAAGGTCCACCAGCAGCTGGTCAACGACCCGTTCACCATCCTCGAGCTCGACGGTGCCTACGACGTGCTCGTGCGGGTCACCGGTGGTGGCCCCTCCGGCCAGGCCGGCGCCGTCCGCCTCGGTGTTGCTCGTTCGCTGAACGGCATCGACCCCGAGCTCAACCGCGCGCCGCTGAAGAAGGCCGGCTTCCTGACTCGTGACGCCCGCGTCCCCGAGCGCAAGAAGGCCGGTTTGAAGAAGGCCCGTAAGGCTCCTCAGTACAGCAAGCGCTGATCTCGACCGCGGACCGACGATGCTCTGGTATCGCGGCCCGCAACGACCCTGGTTTCCTGCCACTGCAGGGGGCCGGGGTCGTTTCGTCTCGGCGATGCAGGTCGTCGGTGTAGAAGGAGACTGCATGACAAGAATGTTCGGCACCGATGGGGTGCGTGGCCTCGCCAACCGTGAGGTAACCGCAGAGCTGGCGCTAGGCCTCGCCGCTGCAGCGGCACGGGTGCTGTCCGAACGGGGCGAGCTCGCCGGCCATCGGCCGCACGCCGTCGTCGGCCGTGACCCGCGCGCTTCGGGTGAGTTCCTGGCCGCCGCGACGATCGCAGGTCTTGCCTCCGCAGGGATCGACGTCTACGACGCGGGTGTCCTGCCGACCCCGGCAATCGCGTTCCTCACCGCTGAGAGCGACGCCGATCTGGGCGTCATGATCTCTGCGTCGCACAACCCGATGGCCGACAACGGCATCAAGTTCTTCTCCCGTGGCGGGCACAAACTCGCCGATACGGTCGAGGATGCGATCGAGGCGCACCTGACCAGCGACTGGGACCGCCCGATCGGCGCTGCGGTGGGCCGGGTCACGGCCTACCCCGACGGCGCCGAGAAGTACATCGCACACCTGCTCAGCGCCCTACCGCAGCTGGAGCAGGGGCTGAACGGTCTGCACATAGTTCTCGACGCCGCCAATGGTGCGGCGTGGGACGTGGGGGCGCGCGCGTTCGCGCAGGCGGGAGCCCGCCTGGACCTGATCGGTGCTGCCCCGGACGGCATCAATATCAATGACGGATGCGGATCGACCCACCTCGAGCCGCTGCAACGAGCGGTGCTTGGTTCCAGCGCCGATTTCGGTCTGGCCTTCGACGGTGACGCCGATCGCTGCCTGGCCGTGGACGGCGACGGTCAGATCGTGGACGGCGACCAGATCATGGCGGTCCTCGCGATCGATTTGAAGCGGCGCGGCAAGTTGGCGCAGGACACCCTCGTTGCGACGGTGATGAGCAACCTCGGACTGCACCACGCCATGCGTGCGGCGGGCATCAAGGTCCGCCAGACCGGTGTCGGCGATCGTTACGTACTGGCGGAGATGCGGGCGTCGCAACTTTCGCTCGGCGGTGAACAGTCCGGACACGTGATCGTGTCCGAGTACGGCACCACCGGTGACGGTGTGTTGACGGGACTGTTGCTGGCCGCGTGCGTTGCCTCGCAGGGCAGTTCGCTGGCCCAGTTGGCGGGATGCGTCACGCGACTACCGCAACGCCTGGTCAACGTGCCACACGTCGACAAGGACGCGGTGGACCACCACGCAGGTGTGCAGGCAGCGGTAACGCAGGTGCGGACCGAGCTCGGTGACACCGGGCGGGTGCTCCTACGCAAATCCGGCACCGAACCGTTGGTGCGGGTCATGGTGGAGGCCGTCACTTCCCAGCAGGCAGACGAACTCGCTCATCGGTTGGCGGGCGTCGTCGCCGCCGAACTCGCGCTGGACTGAGAGCGTCCTTCAGCAAGGACCGCGAGGCGCGGGGAATTGTGAGCGTCGGCGGACGTTGCAACCGATGTAACCAACAGGTTTTATGACGAAAGGTGTGTCCATGCCGTACGAAGCCCTCGATGAGGTCCTTTACACCACTGACGCGACTGCTGAGGGTGGCCGCGACGGCCACGTGAAGAGCGCAGACGGAGTCGTGGACCTGCTCCTCGGCAAGCCGGGCAGCACCTCCAACCCCAAGGCCAACCCCGAGACGCTCTTCGCGGCCGGGTATGCCTCCTGCTTCTCGGGTGCGTTGGCTGTTGTCGCCGGCAAGGCCGGACACGACGTGAGTGAGTCCACCGTGACCGCATCGGTCAGCCTGGGCAAGGGTGCCTCCGGTTTCGGTATCGCGGTGAAGATCTCCGCGCACATCCCGGGCGTCGATCACGCAACCGCTCAGGACCTGGTCGATCAGGCTCACCAGGTCTGCCCGTACTCCAAGGCGACGCGCGGCAACATCGATGTGACGGTGTCCGTCGCCTAACTCGATCTGACTGCCTCGACCGCGTCCTGTGCTGCTTGTGCGGCCAGGGCGCGGTCTGCGTCCACCAGCCCGATGCGGGTACGCCGGTCCAGCAGGTCTGCTGCGCTGAGCGCACCCTCGTGGCTCATCCCGTAAGCGAATTCGGCGTGCGTGGTGGGCAGACCCGCAGCGACCGATCCCCACAGCTCGGGGTCGGCGCGCAGTGCGGGCGCCTCGATTCCGTAGCGACGGGTCAGCCGTTTCGGCGCATCGATCTGCGCCAGGATTGACGGCGGCGCCGCCCCGACCAGGGGGGTACGCGCGGTCACGCAGGGTCCCGCAGCCAGGTCGGCGACCCGCACCGCCGCATCGACGGCGTCCTGCGCCATGCGGCGGTAGGTGGTGAGTTTGCCACCGACCACCGTCACCTGTGCGCCTTCGGTGATCACGCTGTGGTTGCGGGACAGGTCCGCAGTGGCGCCGTCGCCGGTGTCCAGCAGGGGCCGCAGGCCCGCGAACGTGCCGAGGACGTCGCTGCGCGTCAGGGGTGCCTGCAGCACCGTATTGACCGTGTTCAGGAGAAAGTCGATCTCGGTCTGGGTCGCGGTCGGTTCATCCGGGAGCTGACCCTGCACCGGTTCGTCGGTCAGCCCGATGAAGGTGCGCCCGTCCGGTTGCGGCACCGCGAAGACGTACCGCGCGAAGGTGCCTGGAATCGCGGCGTTCACCACGGCGTCCGGGCAGCCCACTGCATCCGTGGACACGACGAGGTGAGATCCACGCGACGGTCGCAGCCGGACATTCGGGGACAGTTGCCCGGCCCACACTCCTGTCGCGTTGATGATGCACCGGGCGTGCAGGTCGCATTCGGCGCCGGTCAGCTCGTCCCGGATCCGAGCCTCGCGTTCCCCGATCTGCAGTGCCCGGACCCGCGTCAGCACGCTGGCACCGTGCCCGGCAGCCGTCCTGGCCACCGCGACGACCAGTCGCGCGTCATCCTCCAGCTGCCCGTCCCAGCCCACAGATCCGCCCCGCAGGCCGACTCGGCGGACTCCCGGTGCGATGCTCAGCACCTGCGAGGCGTTCAGGCGCCGCGGCGGCGGAAGCAACTCGGACGGCGTGCGGGCGGACCGCCGCAGCACGTCCCCGGCCCGCAGGCCGACGTACGTGAGCGCCGCATCCCCTCGCCCGGCCGTCTCGTAACTCGGCATCAGCCACGCACCCGGTCGCACCAGGTGCGGCGCCGTCCGGGTCATCAGGATGTGCCGCTCGAGCGCGCTTTCGCGGGCGATACCGACCTGACCGCGAGCCAGGTAGCGCAACCCGCCATGCGCGAGCTTGGAGCTCCAACGGGAGGTACCGAACGCGAGATCATGCGCATCGATGGCGGCGACCCGTAGGCCGCGGCTGGCCGCGTCCAGGGCGATCCCGGTGCCGGTGATACCCAGGCCGATGACCAGCAGGTCCAGTTCGCGCCCATCGAGCAGGGCAGCGAGTTCGCGCTGGCGGCGGGCGGCGTTCAGGCGGGTGTCGCCGCTCACCGCAGATAGCTCTCGACGGCCGTGGTCAGCTCGCGGCGCGCGATGCGATCGGTGTAGCGGTCCTCGATCATCGTGGACGACGAGACGACGTAGCCGTGGGCCAGCAGCAAGACGGTGCGGGCCAGGACATCGGGTCGTCCCTTGCGGACGTCGCCGTGGCGTTGCCCGGCACGGATGTGGCTGGTGAGGGTGCTCAGCAACAGGTCCTGCACTCGGCCACGGCGGTTCAGCAGGTACGGCAGCAGGAGCTCCGGATCGACGTCGACCATCTTGACGAAGAGCGGGTCGGTGCAGATCTGAGTCGCGGCGGTCGTCACGGCACGGGCGATCTCGGCGGCGTTGATCGGTGTGCCTGCGTCCTCGTGCAGGGCAGTGCCCGCACCGGTGAACTCTCGCGTCATCAGATCGGCGGTCAGGGCATTCATGTCGGGCCATCGGCGGTAGACCGTCATTCGGGATACACCGGCGCGCCTGGCGACGTCGGTCATTGTCGTGCGCCGCCAGCCGACGGCGAGCACGCAGTCGCGGGCAGCATCGAGTAAAGACTCTTCACCGGTCCCGTTGCTACGAACGGTATTGTTACGTATTGACGACATATGTCACACTCTATCGCATGAGTGACACTATGCACTGGGCCCGGTGGGGCGATCCTGCCCGGGAGATGCAACTGGCCGGTCCGACGCGGGCGCTCATCGACGCAGCCTTCGGTGCGCGCTCGGCGACACCACCAGTGCAGGAGTCCCAGATACCGATCGCGGCGTGCGGGCTGATGCCCGACGCGTTGTCGGCGCTGACCGAAGTGGTGGGTCAGGCGTACGTCGACATCTCAGCTGCGACCCGCCTGAGGCATACGGGCGGCAAGTCCACCAGTGATCTGCTGCGCCGGCGTCGCGGAGACGCGGCGAACGCGCCGGACGCGGTGGTGCGGCCGGCGACCCACGAGCAGGTGCAGACACTGCTGGCTATCTGTGCGGCGCACCACCTCGTGGTCGTGCCGTTCGGCGGGGGTACCTCGGTCGTGGGCGGCCTGGACGGTTCTGCGGGCGGGGAACGTGGCTGGGTAGCCCTGGATCTGGGTCGGCTGGACCGGCTGCTCGATATCGACCTGATCTCCATGACAGCGACCCTTCAGGCGGGTGTCACCGGCCCGGATGCCGAGCGACTGCTCGGCGAGCAGGGGTTGACGTTGGGCCACTTCCCGCAATCGTTCGAATATGCATCGATCGGGGGTTTTGCAGCGACCCGGTCCAGCGGACAGGCCTCCAGCGGCTACGGACGGTTCGACGAGATGGTGGTCGGGATGACGGTCGCTACCCCGCGTGGCACGTGGCGGCTCGGATCCGCCCCGATGACGGCGGCCGGGCCGGACCTGCGGCAGATGGTCCTCGGCTCCGAGGGCGCCTTCGGTGTCATCACCTCGGTGCGGCTCGCCGTGCACCTTGCGCCGCAGGTGCAGGAATATCAGACATGGCGGCTTGCGTCGTTCCAGGACGGCGCGAACGCACTGCGCGCACTGGTCCAGGAGGGTCTGAACCCCACGGTCCTGCGGTTGTCGGACGAGATGGAGACTGCAGTCAACCTGGCGAGCCCGGTCGACATCGGGACCGAGCAGGGAGGGATCTCCGGCGGGGTGTCGATGGTCTGCGGTTATGAGGGCACCCGGGTTCGCGTCGACCGGATGCGTCAGGAGGTCGAGGATCGGTTGCGGGAGCTGGGTGCGGTTCCGCAGGACAATCAGAGCAACGAGAGCAGCAAGGACGGCGCGAGCTGGGCCGCGGGCCGGTTCGACGGACCGTATCTGCGGGATGCCCTGCTGGACGAGGGGTTGCTGGTCGAGACGCTGGAGACAGCCGGATTCTGGAGCGACCTGCCGGCCGTCTACTCAGCCGTTTCCGGGGCCGTCGTCCAAGCGTTGTCCGCCGGGACGACGAGCCCCATCGTGATGTGTCACATTTCGCACCTCTACCGCACCGGCGCTTCGCTCTATTTCACGGTGGTCTGTCCCCAGGATGCGGATCCGGTGGCTCAGTGGGCCCGTGCCAAAGTCGCGGCGAACGATGCGATACGGGGGTGTGGCGCGACGATCACCCATCACCACGGCGTCGGCGTCGATCATCGACCGTGGCTGGCGACGGAGATCGGCGAGCTCGGCGTCGATGTACTGCGCGCCGTCAAGGAGTGCCTCGATCCGCAGGGTGTGCTCAACCCAGGGGTGCTCATCCCGTGAACACGTTTCAGGTGGTGATCAACCCGTCCTCCGGTAGTGGCAATGCGGCGGGCACCGCACAGCCGGTCATCGATGCATTGCGGGCACGTGGCGCCAGAGTGCGCACCACGATGAGTCCGGGTCCGCAGGCCGCTGATGCGCTGGTGGCAGCCAGCGCGGCGGCAGGGGAGCGGTGCATTGCCGTGGGCGGTGACGGAATGGTCAGTTCGATGGTTGGTCCCGTGTTCCGGTACGGCGTCGAGTTCGGGATCATTCCCGCGGGCCGGGGCAACGACTTCGCACGCCAACTGGGTGTGCCCTTCGATCCGGAGCAGCAGGCGTCGGCGCTGCTGGCGCCGACGGCTACCGCGGTCGACGCGATCGCGGTAGCGGATCGAGTGGTTGCCGGCAGTGTCTACGCGGGTGTCGATTCGCGCACCTCGCAGATCGTCAACGGGCTGCACCGGATGCCGACAGCACTGCAATACCCGTACGGCGCGGTGCGCTCGCTCGCGACCTTTCCCCGCACTGCTTACACAGTGACGATCGACGGTGCAGTGCATCGTTACGAGGGATTCACGGTGGTGGTCGCCAACTCCGGGTACTACGGCAAAGGCATGCACATCGCGCCCGGCGCCGATGTGCGCGACGGGCTCCTGGACGTGGTGATGATTGCGGCGGGTAGCCGCGCGCGCTTTATCGCTCGGTTACCCAGCGTCTACCGCGGCATGCACGTCGATCACCCGGAGATCACTGTGCTGCGCGGACGGACCGTGACCATCGAAGCCCCGGGGGTGGTTGCCTACGCTGACGGTGAGCCGGTCTGCCCGCTGCCCGTTACCGCGGACGTGTTGCCTGCGGCATTACGCATGCTCCTCGGCTAGCGATCGCGAGTTGTG
>JALYUK010000201.1 GCA_030853805.1 Actinomycetota bacterium
GATAGGCGGTCTGGGACGGCTCCGCTGGCTGTAGGTCTCAACGCGCGGGGCCTCGACCCCCGGGTATCCCGGGCACCAAAAGGGCCGTGGTCCAAAGGTACTCACATCTCGATCGCGATGGGTACCCTCGGACGTCGACGATTGCTTGCTGATGTTCCCGATGATCGATCCCGTTGCGGGGACGATGCGGTGTGCCGACCGTGGTCTTGTCGGCGTGTTAGGGCAGCATCGCGGATATGGGTGAGGAGAGGGCACCAGCCCGAGACCAACGTGAGCGAGCAGTAGCTGATCTGCCGGACAGCTACGCGGCGGTGCTGGCCTCGTTGAAGTCTGAGGTGCGCGCCGCTCGTTTGCGTGCACACCGCGTCGTGAATACCGAGCTGCTGGTCTTGTACTGGACAATCGGCCGCGCGATCTTGGACCAGCAGGCCGCCGAGGGTTGGGGTACGGGGGTGATCAACCGTTTGGCGGACGATCTGAGGTCTGAGTTCCCCGAGATGCGCGGGATTGGCCGTTCCAACGTGCACTACATGCGGGCCATGGCCGCGGCGTGGCCACGCACGGCAGTTGTCCAACGAGCCGTTGGACAACTGCCGTGGGGACACATCACCGTCTTGCTGGACAAACTCGATGACCAGGCCCAGCGGGACTGGTATGCGGCGAAGGCAATCGAGAACGGCTGGTCTCGTGACGTGCTGCGCCTACAGATCATCGGGCGGCTGCAGGATCGGCTCGGCGCCGCACCGTCGAACTTCGCTGACCAGCTACCTGCCGCCGATTCCGATCTGGCTCAGCAGTTGACCAAGGATCCTTACGTCTTTGAGTTCCTGGACCTGCACGAGCACGCCGCTGAGCGTGATGTCGAGCGGGCGTTGATGGACCGGTTGCAGCAGACGCTGCTGGAGTTTGGTCGAGGATTCGCGTTCGTCGGCCGCCCGCTGCACTTTGAGGTCGGTGGTGACGACTTTTACGCCGACCTGGTGTTGTTTCACGTCGAGCAGTTGCGCTACGTGGTGGTGGAGTTGAAGATCGGCAAGTTCAAACCGGGTTACGTCGGGCAGCTCGGCTTCTACGTCGCCGTCGTTGATGACCAGCTGCGCCGTCAGCAGATCCACGCTCCGACGGTAGGCATCTTGTTGTGCGCGAGCCGCAACGACTCGGTGGTCCGTTATTCGTTGGCCAACACCACGGCGCCGATGGCGGTGGCCAACTACACCGACCAGCCTGCTCTTGACCCCAGTGCGTTACACCTGCCGCAGCCGGGTGAGCTGACCGCGATCCTGAACGCCCCACTGGCCGGACAAACGGGCCGCACACTGGGCGAAGCTCTACCCGACGAGCTCGATGACACAGATAACGATCCCGACCAAGGCCCGTAACAGGATCCGCGTACGTGATGGCGTTGGCCGCTGGAAGCTGGGCGCTGGTGCGGCGGCCACGTGGCGAACTTTCACCGTGGCGGGCCTTGGGTTGTCTACCCTGTGGGAATGGTGATGGTGCAGGTGAGGTTGGCGGATGGGTCCGTGGTTGAAGTGCCATCGCCCCGGGTGCCGCCCGCGCCGAAGATCGGGGCCGCCCGCCGCGAGCAGATCGCCCGGCAGTGGTTGGTGTCGCTGAGTCAGGCGCCCAGCCAGGAGCGGGTCCAGGCGTTGGCCCCGCTGGTGGGCCGGTTTCACCCCAAGTCGCCGTTGGGCAGGATCGCTTCGCAGTTTGTGTCTGCTAACCGGGTACCAGTGACCGAGGACGTCGTTGCCGAGTACCTGTACCGGCAGGCAACCCGGCGCCACCACCTGGCGGCGCTCGTCCCGATTGCCCAGGCTTCCAGGGAACGGGTGGTGGAGCTCATTGATGAGCACTGGGCCGAACACGGTCAGGGACCGACCTGGTCCCAGTTGGGCACACAAACCAACCTGGATCGCGCCGCGGTAGCGGTCGTACTGCGCGAACTGAAAAACACTGGCGCGGTCACGTTTACTTCCGTGCCCGGCTCGCTGCGCCGGACCCCCTCCGAATGAGCCGTTAACCCTCCACGGTGAACTCACGCGGTGCTCCTGGTCCGGGCGTTCAAGGAACCAGGACCGCGCCGTCGTCGAGATAGGTGCATGGTGCTGGGCGGCGAGCCCCCTGCGGGCCAGGTGAACTGATCGTCGGTCGTCCCGTAACTTTTTCTCACCCGGCAACCGCGAGGTGATCGCTGAGGCTGAGGCGCTGGAGTTCACAGCTGCTGTTTGCACGCCCGGGGGGTATTGGAACGTGCGGGGTCAGATGCCTCGGGAGCCATCGAGGCTCTCGCGGATGATGTCCGCGTGCCCAGCGTGGCGTGCGGTCTCTTGGATCATGTGGAACATGACGTATCGCACGTTGCATTCGATGATGTCGGTGCGCGCGCACAGACTGTCCAACTCCATGGACGCCACCACAGCGCGAGACGCCTCGATCTGCTCCCGATAACAGGTGACCCAGTAGTCCACTGTGTCGGCTTCGTCGACGAACAAGTCCGCGTCTGTGGGTACGGGTCTGATAGCAGGCCACGCGTCGGGTGCCTCCCGGCCGGCCATGATGACCTGGAACCAGCGACGCTCCCAGGTCACGGCATGCTTGATCAGGCCCAGCAGCGACAACGAACTCACGGTCGGCGCCTGACGCGCGCCCACATCATCCAGGCCCTCGATCTTCCTTATCAATGCCTCCCGCTGGGCATCCAAATTCATGTCCAGTGCCTGACGCTCCGACCCGAGCGCAAACAGTTGGGTGTGATCAATCGGCATGCGGGGATGCTAGTGGCGCCCATGGGAACCGCGCCCTAGTGCGCACACCAGAACAGTGTCCTGGGACCAACAACCACCCCGGGGGCGACCCGGGTCGTACGCACGATCCTGCATCACTGCTGCTGGGTACCCCACTCACCGGGGGTGTCATCTCGGGCGGATCGACGGGGTGTGCTGGGGGGTCGGGTCATCGCGGGGTGGGTTGGTTTTGTGAGCGCGGCGGGTGTCTCTCACGCGTGCCACCGCCGCTTGGAACGCTGCTTCGCGCTCTGCTGGGGTGTGAGGCGTGGAGTTCCTCCCCAGGCGTGCCAGAGTAGCTGCGATAGCGAGGTCGTTCTTGGCAACGCGGTCCATGACAGCT
>JALYUK010000221.1 GCA_030853805.1 Actinomycetota bacterium
GACTGGTCAAGAGCCATCGTGCGTGTGTCCTCTCGTGAGATTCCTAGACAGTTCTCACTGACCATCGCACGATGGCTCACCTCATTCAGGACAAGCCCGGAACTACACCACTCGACGGGACGTCACCAGCCAGGCGGGCCAAGAGCACGCAGCACGCGGCGGTCTGGGCCCATAGTGCAGGGAGCCAGGTGATCGCGGCTGCGGTCAGTAGGGCGAAAGGCGGCAGGCTCGCGCTGGCGACGGGAATGGCATCACGTAATTCAGCGCGTAAGAGTGCCACCGAAGTGTGGCCCGCGAACACGGCACCGACAATATCGGCGAGTACATGGGCCAGGTAGGTCGATATGACGGTGCCGAGCAGAATGAGTAGCGCCTGACCGGTGCGGATCTCCGGGGCCGAAACGCCGGCAGTTGCGGCCAACACCAGGACATCGCCGTAGATGTAGGCAGACATCCTGTTCTCAGCACGACCGGGCGAGAGATCACGGGCAGGATGGGTGAACGCGTAAATTGGATGCAGTAACGATTTATGCACGCTCATCTGCCGCAGTGTGCACCATCCACTGCAGAGTCCGCCTCGCTGCGTCGGCTCGAAAGAAACCGTCGATCGCCATCAGCCGGACGTGCGCGGTGTTGGGGCCCAATGACGAATCTCGCTACGTGACAACCGCAGCCGGGCCCAGCTTCCCGCAGCCAACACTGTCTCGGTGGCGTAGAACGTGCAGTTGCTACGACATCCAGAACCCGGCTCGGATTGGACCTTTTCGAAACTGCGCCGAGCGAACGTAGGCAGTGGTTCAGCCTTCTGGTTCGGGAGCAGTCTCCAGCAGCGCCTGCGCTCACGGCTCGATGCGCCCCAAAGTTTCGCGGCTCACCCGGTTTCGGATCGTCTCGCGCGTGATCGCGTTGTCGGCGTACTGGTAACGCCTGTTGTCCGAGAACCCGACGACCCACAGCAACCCCGCCACCATCTGCGTCAACGCCACCCAAGAATTACTGGTTTTCCGGTCGTCATAGGCCTGGGCGCGGTGGGTGACTGCCCGGGGTGACTACCCAATTCTTGAGCGTAAGAGCAGCCATCAATCCTGTACTCGACGATCGGTTCGCGCCGCACGCATCTCGCTTTTTCGACCCTCGTGCCAGCCACCTGGCCCGGGTGCGCGCCCAACAACCATGCTGTCGTCACCTCAGAGCCACTGACTCCCACCAGGACAACCCCGACAATGAATACAAGGACCGCGAGTAGTCCAACATGCGCCCACCGCCAGCTCTACCAACCCCGGCCGGATTGCCCACACCGGGCTACCCGCACTCCACAGAATGCCCATCATCACCAGTGCCAAACCGACCACGGAACCCACCGAAGACACCGTCGACGATCATGTAGACCTCAACATGGGCGATCCCGTTTTTTTACCTTTCGCGGCTCTGCTCACCGCTCTCAGCTCTACCCTCAGCCTGTCCCACGAACGTGGCGGTACGTCACGACGCAGTCCTCAGCGGGTAATGCCTGGGCGCCCCCACCGCCTCTATTTTGACCCCGTTTGTAACGATTCGAAAGCATGAGGGAAATACTTCTGCGTTCCGCAATACTTGCTCTCTGCGGGCGCTATCTTTCGGACAGCCTTCACGGGGAAGGCCACTCTCGAGGGGAATCACCATGTCCGTCAGAATTGCTGCCTCAGTGGTCGCCGTCGCGTGCACCACAGCTGCATTCGGTGCGATCGCACCGTCCGCCGCGCATGCCGCCACGCCGCCGGCTGTCACAGCCACAGGCACCTACCGGCCGATCTCCCCCGCTCGGATCGCCGACTCCTTTTCCGGCCTCGGTGGCCACAAGACCTACGTGTCGCGCAACAACACCGTTACCTACACGGTCGCCGGCAAGAGCGGCATCCCCGCCAAGGGCGTCTCGTCGGTCGTAGTGCAGCTGACGGCGTTCGACCAACACGGCAACGGTGCTTTCGTGGCCTACCCGGCGGGCGCGAAGATTCCGGCAGCCGTGAGCTTCGCCTACGGCGGGCGCTCCGCTCAGGAAGGCCGGGTCACCGTACCCGTCAGCTCAACAGGACAGATCAGTGTGCGCGGAGCGGGTGCCTACCAGGCACACCTGCGCATCGATGTGGTCGGCTGGTTCGCATCGGCATCCAGCACCGCGGCGGCGGGGTCGCTCTACCTGCCCAGCGACCTGACGCTGCAGGATGACACCCGAATTACCAGGGACCGGTTGAAGCCAGGCGACAGCCTGGAAGAGGACTTCCAGATCGGCTTCGGCTCGAATGACCCCTCATTCGTGGCTCCCAAAGTGATGGCTATGGACCTCAACCTCACAGCCATCAATCCCAGCGGCAAAGGCGGTCTGATCGCCTGGAGCGGTAGCGGCGCCAAGCCGTGGATCCCATCGCTGCAGTTCTCGAACAAGGACTCCGTCAGCAGCTCCGTCATCGTGCCGTTGACCCTCGTCAGCGCCCAAACCCAGGACGGCATGGAGTTGGGTACCTACAAATTCGCGGTCACCGCGTACGGCGGATCAACTGATGTCGCCCTGTCTGTCGGTGGCTACTACACCCAGGGCACGGATGCCTTCGGCGCGGTGTACTCCCCCAGCACCCCCCAGCTCGCTGTCAACAGCATCACGGGCAAGAACATCACCAAGGGCCGCCTCGGTGGCGACCTGGCACGCACTGCAAACCTGCCGAGCTCCGCCTATGGGCAGAACACCATCGCAGTGAACATGACCACCGCTGCTGTTGCACCCACGGCGAACACGTCCGTGGCACAGACCACAAATCTGCTCGCGATCAAAGACACGCAGATCATCACCACTCTTGCCGGGGCAACCCGGTCCGGCGCCCTGACCGCACAACTCGATGGGGGCATCAACAGCACTGCACCGCAGGTCGGTTTCTACAACGCCAGCGGCAGCATCGATATCGAGGCCTGGACCTACGGCCGGTTCAACTTCAATTTCTCGGCCATGGACAGCGCTGCCAAGCGGATGACTCCACAGAAGGCACTCCGGCACATGCTCGACCAGCGCCCGACCGTCCGAATGACGCACAAGATCATCCGCGCGAACTGACCACCTCCGCAGTCTGAGCCGCGGTCCGTAAGTTGTCTGGGCCGCGGTCGGTAGGTTTGGTGGTCCGGCAGGGTCACGTGTGGCTGAGCCCTTGAAACGGCCGGGACTGGCGAGATCATGGTCTGGGTGTGCATCATCTGCCGCACCGGCTCGGGTGCCTACCGCGTGCCCTCCTCGTCAGGTCGGCATCGATCCACCGGTACCCGTGGGTGGGATCCGACGCGGTGAAGAACCTACCCACCCGCGCCGAGAGCGCGTCCCGACAGGCCGACTGCGGCCGGGTCAGCCAGTGGAAGAACCCTGGGACGTGGCCGTCATCGATATCGCCCGCGCGAACCCAGGGCCGCGCCGACTCCGTCCCGCACCCCAGCTGGCGGGCGACCGGATGCTCGGTCCGATACCAGTGCTCAATTCTGCCGGCGACGCACGCACCATCGGCCACCGTTGCCGCTTTCTCCCTGGCCGCATCCCGACGTGTCGTGGGCTCCCCTGAGTGCGCTGTTTATGGGCATGGCGCCATCCTCTTTTCCAAGGTCGAGAGCCCCCACAACCCCGTGCGATCCAGGCTCACCTTCCTGGCACTCCCCCGCCTGAACGTCCATCGGCGGCGCCGTGAGGCGTGTTTCGGCCGGGCAAAGACGACTCCACAGCGGGCACATTGAGTCTGCACACGTCCTTCAATGACCGAACCCGCCTCATGGTGTTGTCACATAGGGACGTTGGAGGAGAACGACGAGCATGAACGGCTGTCGCACACTCCCCCGATCCCCCGAGCAGCCGGTTTTGCTCAAGGGACCCCCAGCGAAAAGCCGCAAACGGGGCTCGCACCCGCCGACCGGTGCCGGCCGCGGCGGCGGACATTAGGATGCCGTTCCTTTCGCAGGCCGTCGCTGTAGCGCTCACCGCAATTGCGCCGATGTTTCCGCTGCCCGCATCCTTGCCGATATCGCCGCCGGCGCACTCACTGCAGGCGGTGAGTGTCAGCGCTAACCCCACCGTCGCGGCGCTCTTCGGAGCCTCCAGCGAGACCTCGGGTCACACCTGCACTGCCAGCGTGGTGTCCAGCACCACCCGTAACCTGCTCATCACCGCCGCCCACTGCGTGTCCGGGACCGGAAAGGGGACAGGGATCACGGTTGCGCCCGGCTACGACGCAGGCTCCACTCCCTACGGAGTGTGGTCAGTGACCGACGTGTTCATGGATGCGGCGTGGAAGGCATCGCAGTCAGACCCCGATGACGTCGCAATCCTGCAGGTCGCGCCACGCGTGGTGAATGGCGCGACGCGTGAACTTCAGGACGTCACCGGCGCGAACAATCTGGGCGACACCCCTGCGTCGGCTACGACAGTGACCGTGCAGGGTTTCAACACCGGCACCGGCGATCGAGCGATCTCCTGCACCACCGGACTCGATTTTACCCGTGACAACAACCCGACCTTCGGATGTGCAGGGTACGTCGGTGGATCCAGTGGCAGCCCGTGGCTCGTCACCGGCGCAGATGGCACGACCCTGGTCACCGGCGTCATCGGTGGGCTGAACCAGGGTGGCTGCACCAGCCGAACGTCGTACAGTCCCGTCTTCGATACTGCGGTGGGCAACCTACTGGCACGCGCCGAAGAAACGGACGCTATCGGCGACACGACGCCCCCCGCTGGAACCCCGTCGGGGTGCACCGGCAGCTCCTCGACCTGACCCTACAT
>JALYUK010000224.1 GCA_030853805.1 Actinomycetota bacterium
TCCGCAGCGGAGTCGATGGCGACCCCGCAGTGCCCGACCTCGCCCAAGCTCAGGCCGTCGTCGGAGTCGCGGCCCATCAGGGTCGGCATGTCGAACGCAACGGAGAGCCCGCCACCGCCACGCTTCAAAATCATCTTGTAGCGCTCGTTCGTCTGCACGGCGTTACCGAAACCGGCGAACTGTCGGATCGTCCAGGGGCGACCGCGATACCCCGTGGCGTAAAGGCCACGGGTGAACGGGTACTCCCCCGGCCAGCCGATCGCCTCGGGTGCGTCACCAGAGGCAGGTCCGTAGACAGGATCGACCGGCGTTCCCGACAACGTGGTGAAATCCGCGTCGCGTACCTTGCCCTGGGTCTGGGCGGCGGCGAAGCGGTCCTGCCAGCGGTGGTAACCCTGGCTCGACTCGCGGTTGTTTGTCATGTGATCCAGGTTACGTGTACAGGTCACCCCTGCGTTGCTGCTGGGTCGGGTGGATTCAGGCTGCCGCTCTACGCTGCGCAGCGTGAAGGACAAGAGCGCTCGGCGTGCGGACATGGAACGGCGCTGGGAGCTGCGATCCTGCGGCCGGCACGGCCACCTCACCTACCAGCCTGATGAGAGCGAACTTGCCGACCGGCTCCGAGTGGACACCGCGCAGGGCACCGCATGGCGATGCCTACGCTGCGGTGACTATGCGCTCGGTCCGGCGGCGGGGTCCGGCCCAGCCGGCGACGCGCCGGTGCCACCTCGGGGCAAAGCCCTACGCGATGAGTTCGTCATCAGATTATTGGCCATCGAGCGACTGGTCCGCGGGCTGTTCCTGGTCGCCGCGGCGTATGCCGTGTGGCGCTTCGTCGGGGCTCGCCAAACCGTGCAACAAGTCGTGGACCGTGACCTGCCGGCGGTTCGCGATCTGTCGAACAGGACAGGGATCGACTTCGTGGACGCGGCGCCCACCCGTCTGCTGCAACATGCGCTGAACGTCGGCCACACCACGCTGGTGCTGCTCGCGGCAGGAGTCCTGGCCTACGGCCTCCTCGAACTGGTCGAAGGCTACGGCTTGTGGATCATGAAGCGGTGGGGAGAATACGTCTCGGTCATCGGGACGTCGATCTTCCTACCGCTGGAGATCTACGAACTTGCCGACAAGGTCAGCGCGCTGAAAGTCGCGACGTTCTTGATCAACCTCGGCGCAGTTGCGTGGTTGATCTGGACCAAGCACCTGTTCGGAGTGCGTGGCGGTCGGGTGGCCTTCGAGCAGGAGCGGGAAAGTACGTCGCTGCTCGAGATCGAAGAGTCGGCTGCACAGGCCTGAGGAATCAGCCAGTTCCATCGGTCCTCAGCGGGCGGTACCGATGGCCTGCACGCTCAACAGGTTGACCGAAGCTTTCGCGCACCCGGTGACACCGGGGACCGGCAGGTACAACGCCTGCTTATTGCCCGGAGGATAGATGCGCAGTCCACGGGTGGGCACCGGCTGGCACCGGTCGGCGGGATAGTTCTGCGCAACGGCAACACGCAACTCGAACGTGGCGCTCTTTCCGGCACTGACTCGTACGCCGATCGGTGTCTGCGCAGTGTCGCGCGCGGCCGCCGCACCGACCTGCCGCCCGGAGCTGCCCGCCACGAGGCTGACGCCCGGATACCCATTCAACGTGCAGGTGGCAGAACTGCTGTTCCGCAGGGCTATCCGGTAATAGTTCGACCCGGCTGCGGCACTGCTGCCCACAATCGATGCCCGCAGGCCGCTCGTCGTGCAACGCCCACTCTGCTCGACCGCAGGTGACAAGCTCAGCGGTGGGGAACTCGTCGACGATGACTTTGTCGCTGCGGAACTGGTGCTGCTGGGTTGCTGCGAGGAACTGGCCGCGGGACGTGACGGCGCGGTGCTCGTAGCCGTCGACGTGGTCGTCGCTGTCGCTGTTGCAGAGGTGCCCGATCCACTTCCTGAGCTGCATCCGGTGAGCACCGCAACAGCCCCGATCGCGGGTGGTATCCAGGAACTCCGATGTCGAAAGCTCACAGCGCCTGCACCAACTCATCGGCTGCAGCGTACGGATCGGTCCGGCCGTCGACGACCTGTTCCGCGAGGTCGGCCAGGTTCTCACCGCGGTGCGGGTCCGACATCCTGGCCCGCAGCGTCCGCACGGCAATTGCGGCGATCTCGCCCTCGGCGCGGGTGACCCGCCGTGAACGCAGCTCGTCATGCTCGATCAACCAGTCATGGTGCTTGTCCAGGGCAGCCATCACGTCATCGCGGCCTTCGCCGCGCTCGGCGACCAGTTTCTCCACCGGCGGGCGCCAGAGTCCGGGTTGCGTGCGATCGCCGAGGCTGATCATCCCGTGCAGATCCCGGACGGTGATGTTCGCGCCGTCCCGGTCGGCCTTGTTGACCACGAAGACATCGCCGATCTCCAGGATGCCGGCCTTCGCGGCCTGAATACCGTCACCCATTCCCGGCGCCAGCAGCACGACTGTCGTATCGGCGAGCGCAGCGACCTCGACCTCGCTCTGCCCGACACCTACGGTCTCCAGGAAAATTACGTCGCACCCCGCCGCGTCCAGAACCCGAAGAGCTTGCGGCGCAGCGAAGGACAGCCCGCCCAGGTGGCCCCGACTGGCCATCGAGCGGGTGTAGACCTGCGGGTCGAGCGCGTGATCGAGCAGTCGAATCCGGTCGCCGAGCAGGGCGCCGCCGGAGAATGGCGAACTGGGGTCGACGGCCAGCACACCGACCCGCTTGCCCCGCTCGCGGAACGCTGCGACCAAGGTGTTGGTGGTCGTGGATTTGCCGACCCCCGGGCTACCGGTCAGCCCGATGATCCACGCGTTGCCGGTATGCGGTGCCAGAGCTGCCATGACCTCGCGCAGCCTCGGGTCGGCGTTCTCCACGAGCGTGATCAGCCGGGCGACCGCCCGCGGCGAACCCTCGCGCGCCGCCTCGACCAGGGCCGGTACGTCAACCGTGCGGGACCGCATCGACAACGGCCCCTCAGACCTTCGGCACGCGCACGATCAACGCGTCGCCCTGCCCGCCGCCGCCGCACAGCGCCGCGACACCGGTACCACCGCCGCGCCGTGCCAACTCCAGGGCCAGGTGCAACGTGATGCGCGCGCCCGACATCCCGATCGGGTGGCCCATCGCGATGGCGCCGCCGTTGACATTGACCTTTTCGGGATCGAGCCCGAGCTGTTTGGTGGAGGCGAGCCCAACTGCTGCGAACGCCTCGTTGATCTCGACGAGGTCCAGGTCGGTGGGATCCAGGCCCGCCTTGGCGCAGGCCTTTGCGATGGCGTTCGCGGGCTGGGACTGCAGACTGGAGTCGGGTCCAGCGACCACGGCGTGCTCACCGATCTCGGCGAGCGGGGTGACGCCCAGTTCGGCCGCCTTCGCGGCGCTCATCACGACCACCGCACAGGCTCCGTCGGAGATCGGGGATGCCGAACCGGCGGTGATTGTGCCGTCCTTGCGGAATGCCGGGCGAAGCTTCCCCAGCGATTCGGTGGTCGTGTCGGGGCGGATGCCCTCGTCGTTGCGGTACTCGATCGGATCGCCCTTGCGCTGCGGGATCATCACGCTGACGACCTCGTCGTCGAAGAGACCGTTCTTCCAGGCGAGTGCCGCGCGCTGGTGGCTGCGGGCACCGAAGGCGTCCTGCTCCTGGCGGCTGAATTCCTGATCGGCGGTATTGGCGTCTTCGGTCAGGCCGCCCATCGCCTGGTCGGTGAAGGCATCCCACAGACCGTCATATGCCATGTGGTCACGCATCGTCACGTCGCCGTACTTGAATCCCGCGCGGCTGCCGGGCAGCAGATGCGGTGCCTGCGACATCGATTCCTGGCCACCGGCCACGACGACGTCGAACTCGCCCGCCCGGATCAGCTGCGCCGCAAGCGCAATGGCATCGATTCCTGAGAGGCAGACCTTGTTGATGGTGAGGGCGGGCACATTCATCGGGATGCCACCCTTGGCCGCGGCCTGACGGGCCGGAATCTGACCGGCGCCCGCAGTGAGCACCTGGCCCATGATCACGTAATCGACCTGGTCTGGGCTGATGCCCGCCTTCTGCAGCGCGCCCTTGATGGCGAAGCCGCCCAGGTCTGCGCCGGAGAGGTCTTTGAGCCCGCCCATCAGCTTGCCCATCGGCGTCCGAGCGCCGGCAACGAGGACGGGGGTGCGGTCGGTATCTACGTCATTACCCATAAATTCACCTTAGCCTTGCGGCTATGCCGAGCCTGCCGACCCATCTGTTCACCGCTGTCGACCACGTGGGCATCGCCGTGCCCGATCTGGACGCTGCCATCGACTTCTACCGGGCGACTTTTGGTATGCAGGTCGTGCACCGGGAGACCAACGATGAGCAGGGCGTCGATGAAGCCATGCTGCGCGCAGGAGCCGAGGGCAGCGACTCGGGGGCGCAGATCCAGCTCCTGGCACCCACCGGCCCGGAGTCGACGATCGCGACGTTTCTGGATCGCGCCGGGCCGGGCCTGCAACAGGTCGC